>JASHUK010000148.1 GCA_030040055.1 Nitrososphaerales archaeon
CCCCGAGATCATCTCCTTCTCTCCAGCCAGCAGCTGGACCTTCAGGGCCTCGGCAACCTTCGTCGCGATGTCACTCTGCACCGAGAAGATGTCCTGGAGGTCCCGGTCATAGTTCTCGGCCCAGAGGTGCCTGTCGTCGGCGGAGTCTATCATCTGGATGCTGACCCTGGCCCTGTTTCCCGCCTTGCGGACGCTGCCTTCCAAGATGGTCCCGGCGTTGAGTTCCCTCCCTATCTCGGAGATCGGCTTCGGCCTCCCCTTGTACTGCATGACGGACGTCCTGGAGATCACGCTCAGCTCTCGTACCTTCGACAGGGTGCCTATCAGCTCCTCAGTAAGGCCGTCCGCGAAGTACTCGTCGGAGGGCTCAGGGCTGAAGTTCGCGAGTGGCAGAACCGCGACCCTCTTCTTCGCTGACTCCGACATGCCCTTGACGCCCGCCTCCTGCAGAGCCTGGACCTTGTATATCTCTACTGGGGCCTTGACGTTCTTCAGCTCGACGGGGCCCACTCGCGCCGTCGGCGCTTCTATCTTGTTCTGTATGAGCTCGAAGACGCTCCTGCTGATGCATATCCCGCCGGGCTCCGCAAGCGGCTCGATGCGCGAGGCCACGTTCACGGCGTCGCCGAAGATGTCGCCGTCCGAGTAGATCACCTCCCCCACGTGGATCCCTATCCGCAACTGCAGCTTCTGCGACCCCACCTTCAGGTCTCGCCCTGAGATGGCGCGCTGGACCTCGATGGCGCAGCGCACAGCGTCGAGGGCGCTGGGGAACTCCAGGAGGAAGGCGTCGCCTATCGTCTTCACCTCTCGCCCTCCGTGGCTGGCGAAGATCGGTCGCAGGAGGGCGCGGTGCTCGTCCAGCAGGCTCTTGGTCGACTCCTCGTCCGCCTGGGTGAGGGACGTGTATCCGACGATGTCGGTGAACATAACTGCTGCAAGGCGGCGTGAGCGTTCAGCCAAATGGCCCAGCGAACGAAGGAATCGCGGCTCGATATAAGCAGACAAGACGCCGTCCTGGAGGAAACCGCTTCATAGAAGAGACCAAACTTCACCCGGTCATCCTTCAAGACCCAGCCATCAAGCGATACTTGTCTGTAGTCGCAAACGGACGACGAAACAACGGGTTCGTTTCCCCTCAACGATGCTCAAGACGCTGTCGGGCACAAGGCATTTTCCCAAGTTCTTGGGTGTATCGATATCGAATCATGCACTTTCCGATTTGATTGCCGAAACTCGGCAACAACACAGAGGTGAGAACTATCAAACAGACGACACGCTTCTCGAATTTGTGAGTCTGAAACCCATTATGTCTCACGCTTCTTGGGGCGCATCCATCAAGGGAATTTTCAAGGCGAATCGATGTGCGCTTCAGGCGTCCTTCAATACGACCTTCACTCATTCAACGAAAAAGATTGGGTCCGGAATTCTCAAAATCTATCTATGAGGCCGTAACCCCAGAGGAGCAGAAGCTGATCGAACTGCAAGCCTTTGCAGGTGAGCGCCTCTCGGCAGTCGCCCTAACCCCAGTATCTCAGTGGGAAGACTTCGATTCTAGCTACACGCTGATTCGGATTAGCGCAAGGGATACCAAAGCGAGGGACGACCACGTTTGCACTATTCCGAAAGAACTCGCCGATTGGTTGAGAAGGTATTGTTCACAAACAAATCGCGACAGGCCATTTCCGAACTGCCGAACGCTGTGGCGCGAAATCACCCTCACGACCATCGAACGGTTTGGCGTTCACATTTCTTCTCATTACTTCAGAAAGGGATTTCATACAACCGCCGGCAAGACACAGATGCCCGTAAACGAATGGGACTACCCTTATGGGAGACAAACAATCATACGGTCACGACGCGGACACTTACACCCTTGAGGATTCTTCCAGTCTGGTCTCGCATTATGATAAATATCTGGCACCGTTTCTCTCCATTACCAACCCGAGGGAACCTGACGAATTCAATGAAGCTCAGGAAAGGACTCCTCTAGCCGAATTACGAATGGAGAATCAACTGCTCAGAGAGCAGCTGGTAATGCTTGCAAATCTACTTGCTGACAGAATGGTCACCCCACAGTCTGGGATGAAGCACGGACACCCTAAAGGTGGTTGATGACCTCGTCATGTCTCGTATGATTTACGGAGACTATCTTACGCCCTGGATTACGCACCATCCCAACCGTCCCAAGACAAGGTTCTACAAGAGTGGAGCATTCCTTCTGAAGGTTTCATATTGGGGAGACGACTTTCTCCAACACTGGGCGGAGTTAGACAAACTCAGCGTAGCGGATAACTCGTACTCAGAACTCTACTACGACCTTGATAAAGAGCAAGAATCTTAGGGTCCAAGAGAACACCAAGAAAGATTCTTCCTATGGGAGGTGCCCAGAGGCTGCTTTAGGCCCATTACCCGATCTTTCGTCGTTCGACTAGCTGCTTGAGGAAGCTCTCCTAGGCGAGTATATCGGGAATGAGAGGTCGACTTACATCGCTTATATAGTAACAGGGGGAAAACGTGAGGTAGTTGGCTGAGCAAGGCGGGGAATCCTGGGGCTCTCTATTCAAAGTTGCCGCAATAACGCTACTGCTGGCGCCACTGACTTACATCTTCAGTCAGGTGATTCAGGCGATTATCAATACGCTTCCGTACCCTGTCAATACAGAACCAGGGCAGGGTTTTACTACATTTCTGGATTTCATTGGGTCTCACACGTCGCTCTTCAATGCCGAGTACGAGCTCGTGACCCTCGCAGTCCTCCTATTCGTACCGGCGACCATTGCGCTATCCGTGGCGCTCCGCAAGGCTGACGCGGGTCTCTCAGCAATCG
This sequence comes from Nitrososphaerales archaeon, assembly GCA_030040055.1. Lineage (GTDB taxonomy): Archaea > Thermoproteota > Nitrososphaeria > Nitrososphaerales > Gagatemarchaeaceae > UBA183. Next base: position 2,831 of record JASHUK010000148.1, read on the forward strand.
GAGGGACTGTTACGTTCTCTGGACTTATTTTCGTCCTACTCTCGGCCGTGTTTTCTTTCACCGAAATCCAAGAGGCCGCGGCCTGGGACAGCGGCTGCACGACATGCGGCAACACACCAATCTACGAGGCGGCTGGTACCGTCACCGGCGGCACTTCTCTGCAGGTCGGTGGCCTCCTCCTATTCATCGGGATATTGATACTGAGCTTGGCAATGCTCAGGGGTGGCGTCTTCAGCAAGAGCTCAGCCTATCTCGGGATCATCACCGCCCTCGTGGCGATCGCAGTTTCCTTTGCGACCTCTTCTCTGGACGGGAACGTGGCGGTGGCGGTCGGTCTCGTACCCTTCGTTCTCATTACTCTCTGGGGCGTTTCCCTCTATCCAAGACTCTTGAAGTTACGATGAACTGCCAACGCTTGACCCCACCTCCGAAGTCCAAATCCGGTGAAACGCTTGGGAAAGACTTCATCCTACCTCCAAGTGGGATTGAACAGGGAACTGCAGAATGCAGGTTCGTAGGAGAACCAATAGCGCGCTAAGAGGACTAAACATTTTACCTAAGAGGCTTCAACTCAGAACTACTCTGGTTCTCTCCGAACTTCCGGAACTCGCAATTCAATATTCACTGGCGTTCGCACAGTGAGACGCCATGCTCTCGCCTCTATTATTACACTCTAGATAGACTGATTATGAACATGACCGCTGCGAGCCTTCGCTCCCCGTGGGACATCTCCGTGTCGGTCGGACTCTCCCGGGCGATAAATCCGTTGCGCGCCCACTGGGCTCGAATCGGCGCGCGGATGGCTTACATACTCGTTGAGCGCCGCGCGGGCCGTGCCCGAAGACGGCAAGCTCTGGATAGGGTCGGTCGTCATCGACTGCAAGAAGTTCGACGAAATGATCAGGTTCTGGAAGGAGGCGCTCGGCTACGAGCTCAGGCGCCCACCGTCAGACGACTGGGCCATCCTCTACGACCCGAAGAAGTCAGGCCCCAACATTTCGTTCCAGAGGGATCCAGACGGACCCGGAGAGACCTACTGGTTCCACTTCGACCTCTACTCGTCTGACCCTGAGGGCGAGGTCGCCAGGCTGCTCAGGCTGGGCGCCACGATGGTGCAGCCTGCGCAGGAGGGGCACGACTACGCGACACTCGCAGACCCTGACGGGAACCCCTTCGACGTCGTCCAGACCCGCGGCTTCAAGTTCGGGCAGCGAACGACGCTTGACGATTAGCGACCGCCATCCCGACCATCCTAGAAATGTTGCATCTGATACCCAAATAATCGCATCTTATCTTGCAAGTCACACATTAAATATCTACCTCGACCGCCCCTACCCGCTTCCTCGGAGTGACACGTCCACTGCTCTTGCAGAACTGGTGGTTCACCACCCTGATAGGGACAGTCCGCCCCATACAGCCCCCGCTGAAGGACGACGTAAGGTGCGACGTCCTCATCGTCGGGGGAGGGGCCGCAGGGCTCGCGGCGGCGGCTAGGCTCGTCGGAACCGGCAAGAAGGTCATCCTCCTTGAACAGAACGTCTGTGGGGGCAGCTCGACGGGAAAGAGCGCGGGGTTCCTGACGCCCGACAGCGAGCTCGAGCTCTCCCAGCTGGTC
>JASHUK010000149.1 GCA_030040055.1 Nitrososphaerales archaeon
CGGCCTTCTCTCTGGCCTCGGGGACGCTGAGCCCCGCGAGGGGGCCGGACGCCGCGCTGAGGACGCCCTTGCGGAATTCCTCGCTGTAGATCTCCTTCGTCGCAGCCGCCAGCCTCTCGTCCAGTGAGTCCTTGGCCCCGCTCCTGCGGGCAGCGTCCTCGGCGGGGACGGCGGAATATCCCTTCAGGACCAGTATCGGGACGGGCGCGATGGCCGCTGCTGCCTCTTTGACCTGCCTTCCTGCCTCCGTCCTCCCCTCCTGCACGTCCTTCAGGGCCATGTAGTCGTCAGGCGAGTGGGCGGGAACGCTCACGACCACCCCGGTGGCCAGGTCCGGGTCGACGAACCTTCCAGGGAGGACCGGGAGCGAGCTGCCCGTCAGCGGCGCCATGGCGAACCTCCCCAGCAGCTCGGCCCCGCGGAACGACCTGACAGGGGTCACGTCGCGCTTCTGCTCCGAGAGCCTGGACAGGCAGGACGAGCTGACTATCCACAGCTCGCCGTCCACCCTCGCCTCGGAGTACTCGGCTTCCGGGTTGACCCAGATGTTGGTGGCGCCGTATATCGTCTCCGGGCGGATGGTCGCCGCGACAAGGGCGAACTCGCCCATGTGGAACTTGATCAGGTTGAACTCCTGCGGGGAGACCCCTTCCCCCTCCATCCTGTCGTGGTCCCCGGTGGGGCTCTTGTCGAAGGAGCACCAGACCACCGGGTGCGTCCCCTGCACCACGTAGCCGAGCTCTCTCAGCCTGGTGTACTGCCACTCGACGAACTTCCGGTAGGAGGGGTCTATCGTCCTGAACTCCCTCCTCCAGTCGATGGAGAACCCCGTGTCTTTCATCACCTGCCTGCTGACCTTGGTGTAGTACGAGGCCAGGTACTCCGGGTCGACGAACTTCGCGACCTCCGACTCCGGGACCCCGTCGATCTCGATGAACGCCCTGCGGACGGCCTCGTCCCCCTTCTTCAGCCTCAGGCTCATCCCCACTATGGTCTGCCCGGTCCAGTGCCAGGCCCACGGGAAGAGGACGTTGTACCCTTGCATCCTCCTGAACCTCGCGTAGAACTCCGCCCTTGAGGCGGTGAAGGCGGTCCCGACGTGCACCGGCGCGTTCATGTACGGATAGGGGACGGTGACGAACGTCTTCTTCTTCCCGGCGACCGGGTCGGGCTCGAAGGCGCGCTTCTCTTCCCAGACCTTCAGCCAGTACTTCTCCCTGCCGGCCATGCTCCTCATCTCTTGGGCTCTGTCATCGAGCCGACGGCCGCGGCGGCCTCGTCCAGCTTCTCGGTCAGCGGGCCTCCTCCTTGGGCGAAGCTCGGCGAGCCTCCTCCCGACCCGCCAAGGATCGGGGCATACTTCTTGACTATGTCGCCCGCCGAGAAACCCAGCTTCCTGGCCCCGGCGCCGACGAAGCAGACGATCCTTACCGACTTCTGGCTGGGGAAAATGGCTACGTAGATTAGTGAGTCGTTCTCGGAGACCGACCGCTCGCCCTGAGCAATAATCTGATCCTCGCCCATACCGGGGGCCTTCGCCACATAAAGCCTTGCCCCGCCGACCGGCTTCGCCTCGGAGGCCACGTCTCCCGCCGACCTCTTCACGAGCTCCTCGCCCAGCGCCCTTTCTCTCGCGCGGGACGCCTCGAGCTCTTCCAGGAGTCCCTTCGCCACCCTGGTCAGGTTCTCCGTCTGGGTCCCCAGCACCTCCGACAGCTCCCGGAGCTGGGAGTCAGTCCTGTGCATGTAGGCCATGGCAGCTTCCCCGGCCACGAAGTGCAGCCTCTCCACCCCGTCCTGGACCCGCTCGACCTTCGTGATCTTGACCAGCCCGACCTCCCCCGTGGTCCTCGTGTGCGTCCCTCCGCATGCCTCGATGTCCCACCCTCCGATGTCCACCACCCGGACCAGCTTCGTCGGGACGACCCCTCCCTGATACAGCCTGAAGCCGTACGTCTCTTCGGCCCGCTGCCGCGGCATGAAGGTGCTCGTGACCTTCAGGTTGCGCCTGACCACTGAGTTCGCCAGGTCCTCGATCTTCGAGACCTCGTCCTCCGTCAGGTGGGCGAAGTGCGTGATGTCCAACCTACCGTAGTCCTCCTCCTTGAACGCGGAGTGCTGCCAGACCCAAGGGCCGAGGACCTCCCTCGACGACCCGTTCAGTATGTGCGTCGCGGTGTGGATCTGCGTTATCTTCCCCCTCCTGCGCCGGTCCACGCTGCACTGCACCTGGGAGCCGGGCCTGGGGGCCTTCCCTTCGACGGTGTGGAGGACGACGTCCCCGTACTTTTCGACGTCGACCACGGCGGCCCCGGCTATGGTGCCCTTGTCGGGCTCCTGCCCGCCCCCCCTCGGGTAGAAGACCGTCCTGTCGAGCACCACCTTGTTCTTCGGGAGGACCTTCAGGACCTTCGCCTTGAAGTCGAACTTCACGTCTTCTTCGTAGTAGAGGAGCTTAGTCGGAGGGACCTCCTCCACGTCGTATTTGGGGCCGGCCTCCTCGACTTTCTTGGTGGCGTGCCTGGCCTGGACCTTCTCGTAGAAGTCCTCTGGGACCGCCACCTTCGCGCCTGCCTCGGCTAGCTGCTCCGGCGTGACGCCGTCCGAGTCGTAGAGGCCGATCAGCTCATCGGTCCCCACGTTCCTTCCTGCGGAGGCGATGGCCGAGACGATGCCTGAGACCCTCTCCGCCGACGACGCGTACCGGGAGGCCTCGACCGCCAGCACTTCGGCGACGTCCTTCCTGTGTCCTTCCAGCTCGGGGTGCATCCCCTTCAGGTAGTCGATGTGCCAGTTGACGACTTCTTCGAGGGAGAGCCGGAAGTCGTGGGCCCCGATGAAGCCCATCGCCCTCCTGAAGAGTATCCTGAGGTTGTATCCTCCCCCCGAGTTGCTCGGCAGCATCCCGTCGGCTATGCCGAAGAGAAGCGTCTGCGCGTGGTCGGCCACCGCGTAGAGTGCCTCGAGCGGGGCAAGTTGCTTCTCGAGGAAGTCCGCGTCCACGCCGAGGCGCTTTGCGATGACCCTCCGCGGCTCGGCGAGCGAACCGTATTCGTCGATGTTCATCGCCCCCGCGAGACGGGAGAATTCCAGGAAGAGCTTCTCGTCCAGGTCGAAGCTGCAGCGCTCCCTCATCTTCGGCAGGACGTAGGCGAAGTTCGCGTCGTAAGCGGTCGGGGTCCCGTGCAGGAGCCAGGTCCACCGCTGGAGCCCCGCCCCCATGTCGACGACCTTCTCGCGCATCTCCGAGTAGCTGTCCACGTCCCCCTCGTACGCCGTGAAGACCGCGTTCCCCATCTCGACCCCCCTGACGAAATACTCCAGAGAGTAGCCGAAGGCGCCGTACCCCATCCAGACCTCTTCGTTGAAGGTCAACTCCTCGGGGGCGATCCCGATCTCCTTCGTCAGGAGCTCGAAGTCGAGGTCTACGCACCTGTCTTTCCAGTATCCCTTCCCGTCGTCGATGCAGGTCTGGCCCATCATGGTGAAGGCTGTGAAGTGCTTCCCGCTTACCCCCACGCTAGGGATGTCGTTGAACCTCAGGCAGACCTGCGGCACTATGAGCGGGTTGGCTGGGAGCTGGAAGACGACCTTCCCCCCCTCGATCCTCTGGAAGTCGATGATCGAGGCTACCGTGAAGTAGAGGTCGGGCCGCCACCTGCTGACCACGGGGTACCGCTTCACGCTCGCGTGGCCGTTCTTGACGAAGTACCTCTCGACCGTCTTCCAGGTCTCGATCATCCCCAGCTTCCTCTTCGTCGGGGGGTTTCCGATGAAAGAGTACGGCGAGCACGGCGGGTCGTCGCACACCTTCCTCTCGGTGTCTAGAGTCCAGAAGTGGCGTCCGCAGCTCACGCACTTCTTTCGGATGAAGCCTTCCCTCTTGAAGAGGTCGACGAGGTAGTAGCGCTTGTAGTCTGACGAGAACTTCGCCCTCAGGATGTCCTTCTTCTTGTCCAATCGGTTGCGGTTTCAACTCCGGCCGCTCGGTAGATAAACGTGGGAGCGGTCGTCTGGACTCCTGGCGGCGCGTTGGGACGCGGGTCGCCGGGGCCGGGCTGGAGGCCCCTGAACTCGTATACTCTTAAATATGGAATTGCGGGCGCCTGCTTCGAACTCAGTTGGAGTACATCTACGCCGCCCTCCTGCTTCACAAGCTGGGGAAGCCGATCAACGAGGAGAACCTCACCAGCGTGGTGAAGG
>JASHUK010000012.1 GCA_030040055.1 Nitrososphaerales archaeon
CACGTCGGCGTAGTAACCTTCGAAGGTGGAGCCTATGTCGAAGATGATCCCTTCGCCCCTCCTGACTGTCTTTGAGGATGGGAGCGCATGAGGGTCCGCCGCCCTCTCCCCGGACTGCACCAGCACGTCGTCCACCTTCGTGCCCCCGTTTGCATAGATGGTCTCCGTCGCCCTTCTGCCGAGCTCCATCTCGCTGACCCCCTCGGCGATGAACTCAGGGAACGCCTCGAACGACTTGCTCAAGATCTCCGCCGACTTCCTCAGAAGCTTCGCCTCTTCGTCGTCCTTCAGCTCCCGGACGCTCTGCAGCTCCGGCTCGGCATCGTCGAACCTCACCTTGGTCGCCTTGGCCAGTTTGCTCAAGAATAGGTATGGGACCTTCCCCTCTACTCCCCACTTCTTGCCCCTGATAGCTGCGGAAGCGGCCCGCTTCACGGCTCCGGCCGAGCCCTGCGAGTCGGTCCAGTCGTGCACCTCCATGGGAAGCGGGCACTCCCTGTAGGGACCCGCCTCCAGTGTCGGAGCGACTAGGTTCACTCCTCCATCAACTGGCAGCAGTAGCATGAACGGGCGCTCCAGCAGGAGCGAGTTGACTCCCGTAAGGTATCTCATGTTCGGTCCTGGGACAACGACGACTCCGTCCAGTCCCGACTGCTCCAGCCTCTCTCGGACTCTTCGAACCCTCGCCGCATAGACTCCTTTCGCGGCCATCCTCGCCCGGTGCGTCGAGTTGCACCGTTATATGTCATATCCGCCATCAAGGCTACCAGACATGCGCGGTTGAATGGGGCCTCGCGCGGTCCGGTTCAATCCCTTGGGCGGTTTGTCCTATCTTCCGGCGGCTCACGGGGTGGGTTTGCTTTGATAACTGACTCAACTAGGATAGACCCAGCCCGCAAAATACCCTCGAGCCGCTCTCAAACAGCACGGTCAGATAAAAAATGGCCACCTATCAAAAAGGACAGACGTGGGGAGCCCTCAGGAAGGCCTGGAAGGGATACCGGATCGCGAAAGTCCAGAACGACAACGCCAGGATGAAGGAGTACGCGACCCGCATCAGAACCCTTCAGGGTCAACTGGGAGTTCCAAAGGCAGAATTCCCCAACGTGGGGATCTAGAGGAGCACCCGCTCCTCTTTCATTTTTTGTAGTCCAGGCTGAACTCTCTTTCTATCTCTTCGAGGATTTCGGCGACGGCCTTCTGCTGCAGGCCCAGGGAAGACGACATCCCTCCTATCCCGTCCCACTGCTCTTTCATCAGGTACCGGAGCAGCCGCCTCCTGTCCATGGTCCCCAGCGAAGTGGTGGCCCTCGCCGCCTCCTTCAGGGCCAGGCTCCTCAGGTAGAGAAGGACTGCCCTCTGCTCCTCCATCTCCTTCAGCTTGGCGTCCACCTCGGCGATTACTTCCATAAGCGGCGCGATCCTCGTCGTCTCGTCGGGCGGGCGGACCGGCTCCAGCTGCAGCTCCTCACCCTCCAAGGCGCCGGGCATCGCCCCCAAGGAGAACATCCTGGCCCGGAACAGGTTCGGGGCGAGGTCGATCGTGACGGAGAAGCTCTTCGTCAGCAGGTACTCCCTCCTCTGTGGCCCTCGCGGGCTGTCCTCCAGGGAGCTGGAAACGAGCCCGGCGTCCTCCATTGCAACCAGGTGTTTGGCTACTAGCTGCTGGCTGAGCCCGAGCTCCTTAGAGAGTTGCAGCTGGTAGTTCGGCTCCTGGCTGAGCCTGGCGATTATCTTCCTCCTGATCGGGTTCTCTACCGTACCGAGGACTGAATCAAGGTCAGACTGGCTCACTGTCTCACTAGTCTTTAGAAAATGTCGAGCGTTGTATAAATAGGTTCCCGACCGGTCGCGTCTCAGTTTGCAGCTGAGCAGGGCGGTCGTCGCCGAGAAAGGTGTCGTCGCGAGCGAACAGCCCCTCGCATCAATGGCGGGGTGCGACGCGCTCCGCGCGGGCGGAAACGCCTTCGACGCCGCCGTCGCCACCAGCTTCGCCCTCGCCGTGACCTTCCATCCCGCCGGAGGCTTGGGGGGCGACTTCTTCGGAATGTTCTACGAGGCGAGGACGGGGAAGGTCCACTGCCTGAACTCGAGCGGGTGGGCGCCCTCGGGGCTCACGAGAGAGCTCGTGGCGTCCAAGGGCGGGGTCCAAACCTACGGGCCCCTCGCATGCACCGTCCCGGGCCTGGTCGCAGGGGTGTGGTCGATGCACGCCAGGCTCGGCTCCCTGCCCTTCCGGGGGCTGCTCGGCCAGGCGGTGGAATACTCCTCGAACGGCTTCCCCGCGGGCGAGGGCATATGCCGCTCGACGAAGGCAGCGTTGCCCGGGCTGCCTGTGGAGGCCCGCGCCATCTTCGCCCCCAGAGGAGAGCCGCCGGCCCCGGGGGACTGGATCAGGCAGGCCGCCCTTGGCAAGGTCCTCAAAGAGGTTGCCTCGGGGGGCCCTGACGCCTTCTACAAAGGCTGGCCCGCGGAGCGGATCGCGGAGGCTCTTTCTGACGCCGGGGTCCCGACGACGCTCGAAGACTTCGACTTCGCCCCCGAGTGGGTCGAACCGCTCAAACTGGACTACCGCGGGACGACGGTGTACGAAGTCCCCCCCAACAGCATGGGGGCGACGTCCCTCCTGATGCTGAAAATGCTTCTGGAAACGGACGTCTCCAGAGTCGCCCCTCTCTCGAGAGAAAGGATAGAGGTGACGATGAAGGCGGCCGAGGTGGCGTACGAACGCAAGAGCCGGGTGCTGGGAGACCCGCGCTTCTCCGCCATCGACCTGGAAGGGTTCATGCTACCCCCCGCGGGTCCCGGGCACGGAGCACAGACAGTCAAGTCCGGGGACACGACCGCGTTCTCGGTCGTCGACGCCGAAGGGAACATCGCGTCGGGCATACAGAGCCTCTTCCATCACTTCGGCTCGAGGATCTTTGTCCCGGAGACGGGGCTCTTCCTGAACAACAGGGGGGCCGGGTTCGCCCTCGACGGCCCCAACGGAGTCCGGCCGCGGAAGAGGCCGCTTCACACTCTGTCTTCGCTCGTGCTCGAGCGCGACGGCAGGCCCTACCTGGGCATCGGTGCGAGCGGGGGCGAGTACAGGCCGATGCAGCACTGCCTCTTCGTCACGAACATCGTGGACTACTCGATGCCGCTGGAGCAGGCGATCGACCATCCGCGCTTCCTCTGGAACGGGGGAAGGTCTCTGACGGTCGAGTCCGGCTACCAGACAGGCGGCCTCGAGGGCTACGACCCTGACATACAGCAGTACCCGGCGAGGACAGGGGTCTGTCAGGGGGTCCAGACGGCGCCGAGATTCAGGAAGGGCGTCTGCGACGTAAGAGGAGACGGCGTCCCGGCGGGCTTCTAAATTCCGCCCCGAGAACGAACCCTCCCAATTCTTAATACGCATCCGCGGCTCGTCGTCGGTCGATAGCCGATGGAGACCCCCGTGAAGGTCGTGCTAGTGACGCTCTTCGTGCTGGCACTGACCTCACTGGCGGTCTTCGGGCTCCTTGCTGCCAGGGCGGGGGGCGGAGGCGACACCCAGACCGGCTCAGGGTATCCTCCCTACAGCGACCTCCCGAGCGGCTGCGCGAAGCCGAAGGACGGGTACCTGATCATAGTTAACGGCAACGGCTACAACGACAGCAAGCAGCACGGGGCGCCCGCCAGCGGCTACCCGACCATCTCCGTCGTCGAAGGGACGACGGTGAACATCACAATCTGCAACGACGACACCCAGTCGCATGGGTTCCAGATATCGACCTATTTCGTCAGCACGCTCGAGTCGATAACCCCAGGGCAGGTCGTCCACGTCAAGTTCGTCGCAGACAAGACTGGAGACTTCGACATCTACTGCGCCATCTGGTGCTACTCGCACATCTACATGCGTGGGACGCTCGTGGTAACTGCGTGAGCTACTCCGTCTGCTGCTTCAGGAGCTGGAGCGCCCTGTCGTAGGCGCGCATTACGTCGGTCATGGTTATGATTCCGACCAGCTCGGCGTTCTCCTTGCCTACCACTGGAAGCCGGCCGATTCCGTCGTTCGCCATCCTGTTTAGGACACTGAGCAGAGTGTCGTCCGGATATGCGACGACCGGGTCTCTGGTCATGACTTCGGACAGCCGTGTATCGTCCATCTTCTCCCGCGGGACGCGGAGCAGGTCGCTCATCGTGACGACCCCGACCACCTTCCCCTCCTCGGCCACTGGGAGCCC
>JASHUK010000150.1 GCA_030040055.1 Nitrososphaerales archaeon
GAAGTTGCCCGAGTAGGAGTTACTGCTCGACCCGTAGTCGAAGTAGAGGTCTGCCACGTTCCCCGTGGCCGTCCCTGTTATCGTGTTGTTGCTGGACTTCTCGAAGTAGAACCCGATGTAGCCGTTGTCGGCGGTGTTGTTGAGCAGGTAGCTGTTCGTCGTCAGCCAGACGAAGAAACCCACGGCAGACCCCGGCGAGTCTGGGGCGTCGACGATGCAGTTCTCCACCACGTCGCCGATGCCTGCGTAGACCACTATCCCTGTCCCGTTGCCTGAGAGGGTGTGCCCGGCGCAGTTCAGGACGGTGTGGTTTCCTGTCACGACCAAGACATAGTTCTCCGGGCCCACCGGAATCTGAGGCGCGTTCGAGAGGCAAGGCCCGATGTTGACGGTGAGCGTGACCGTCCCAGTGATGTCAGAGCCGCAGCCGATTGTCTGGCCGGTTGACGCGGCAGGAGGGGCGCAAACGAGCAGGAGCGCACCGAGAAGGGCCAGTGCGACTGTCATGCTGACGACTTTCATCGGCTGGGCTACGACTCGGCGATATTTACGGCTAGACGTAGAGCGTCCCGACAAGGGTCGTCAGGTTCCCGGCGGAGTTGTTGACATTGCAGAGCTTGATGGTGTGGGTCGAAGCGTAGTTGTCTCCGCTGTTAGGGGCGACGTTCACTGTGAACGTCCCCGTCCCGCCTATGTAAATCCAGACGTAGATGGGGTAGGTGCTACCAGTCGTGTCGTTTTGTCCTATCGAGTACTCCCCGACTGCCGACCCCGTTATACTAGTGACGTTCATGTACGTGTCCTCTTCGCTTCCTGTGTTAGAGTTGGTTCCATCGGACCCGGCGTTTACCGGCTGAAGCGCGATTGTTCTGGTAGTCTCCAGTGCCCCACGCTGGCCCTGCGAACCATATCTCGGCCCCGCCCACCGTCCCCCACGTGGGGGCAGCGATCAGCGCGGACGAGCTCGTGCTGACGGTAATCCCGTCTACCATGGACCTCGCACAGAATTTGTCTGCCCCGCACACCTTGCCAACACCAAGGGGGTGGTTCCGTCAGTCGGGCGCAGCCAGAGGCCGAGAGTTTGGCGGACCCCCCAACCGAAAGAATAAATTCATGCGACCTCTTCATCGGCAGGACAGCCTTGGAAGACAACGAGGGAGACGACTGGAGCGCCCGGAAGAGACGCGGGTGGCCGCTCGGCCCGTGGGGGTTCCCCGACATCGACGACATGATGAGAGAAATGGAGAAGGAGTTCTCCGAGCAGTTCAGGGAGCTCGAAAAGGACCTGCCGAAGAACCTCGTCAGGGAGAGCAAGGCTCCAGACGGCAGCGTCAAGAAGGAGATAGGACCCATCGTGTACGGCTATTCGGTTACGATCGGCCCGGACGGCAAGCCCGTCGTCAGGGAGTTCGGCAACGTCCGGAAGGGCGAGGGGACGCCGTGGAAGGAGATCCAGGACAAGAGGGAGCCGCTCGTCGACGTGCTCACGTCAGACAAGGACGTCAAGGTGATAGCCGAGATGCCGGGTGTCGACAAGAACGACATCTCGGTGACCGTGAACGCGAAGTCCCTCGTCATATCGGTGGACCGGGAGGACAGGCGCTACTACAAGGAGCTCGACCTGCCCGGGGTGGTGGACCCGAAAGGTGCGAAGTCCTCCTACAACAACGGAATCCTCGAGGTCACCGTCCCCCTGAAGTCCCCCGGCGAAGGCGGGGTCCGACTGAAGGTAGAGTAGCTACCTGTAAGGGCCCGACTCTGCGCCCTCGCTGTATCTCGCGATCGCGTTGAGCGTCGGTTCCTTGTTGTCCTTCTCCTGTGCAATTGTCCTGGCGATGTCCCCGGTGGTGACTATCCCAGACAGCGCTCCGGACCCGTCCACGACCACGAGGCGCCTGACCTTGTACTCTGCCATGAGCTCGGCCGCCTCCGTCAGCGTGGCTGAGGGGTCCACGGTTATGAGCGGGGTCGACATTATGTCCCTAGCGAGAACCTTGGCGGGGTCGACCTCCGGGTCGGCCAGCACCTTGGAGACTAGGTCCCTCTCTGTGACTATCCCTACCGCCGCCCCTTCCCTCGTGACGACGGCCCCGCTGACGCCTTTCTTCGACATGACCTTCGCGCAGTCCCTGGCCGCCACGTTCAGGTCTACGGCGGTCACGTCCTTCGACATTATGTCTGCGACCTTCTTCTCTGGCTCGCTCACAATCGCAGCGCGAAGACGCCTGCTATATGAAATTGAGGGAGGCGCGCTCCGTGACGTCGGCGGCCAGACGGCAAGGTAATACAACCGGCGGTCCGGGGCTGACCAGATGGAAAAGGTCGGAGTCTTGGTCGTCTCCAAGTGCCTGAGCGCCCCTGCGATGGTGGACGCCCTCCTAAGGAGCGAGAGCTACGAGCCTGACATCTTCGTGGTCGAAAGGAAGGCCAACCCGTTCAACCTGTCGAGAGCCACCGAGCACTGGCTCGTCCCTGACCTGGACGTCGCCACTGTCAGCAAGATCGCAGAAAGGCTACGGGGAAGGGCGTCCTTCGCCCTCACCGACACGGAAGACTTCGTCATCGCCGGCGGGAGGGACCAGCTGGAGCGGAGGTCGGGCATCCCCCTGATCGGCGTCACGAAGAAGTACGCCGTGGAGAGGAGCAAGGCGGAACAGAGGCTCCTGTTCGACCGCATCTTCCCCGGGGCGAACCCGCGCTACAGGATATTCGACCCCAGAGACCATCCAGACAGGGACTCCGCGCTGGCGGACTTCAGGAGGACGACCGGCGAGATGGGAATGGCCGCCGTGAAGCCCGACGCCCCGGCGCGGGGGGCGGGGGTAGGGGTCTGGGGGAGCGACTTCCGGGGGGAGAGAGGGGCCGAGGAGTTCTTCCTGAACCTGCTCGCGAAGGGGAAGGTGGTGGTGGAGGAGAAGCTCGACGGCGAGGAGTCCAGCTTCCACGCCTTCAGCGACGGGAAGCACTTCGTCCCCGCCCCCCTGTGCAGGGACTACAAGAGGAGCTTCGACGGAGACAGGGGCCCCCTGACCGGCGGGATGGGGAGCTACAGGGTGGCCGCGGACTGGCTCCCTTTCATCAGGAAGCAAGACTGGGAGAGCCTGTGCTCCGCCGAGGAAGCCGCCTTCAGAAAGTGGCGGGGGCGGGGGTCGGACCCCGGACTGAAGGGGATAGTCCTCTACGACGCGATAATGCACACCGGCGACGGCTTCAGGGTGCTGGAGAGGAACAGCAGAGGGGGAAACACGGAGGTGGTCAACCTGCTTGCCACGCTCGCGGACGACTTCGTCGACGTCTGCTTCAGGATTCTGGAGGGGACACTCAGGGGGATCAGGTTCTCCCGACGCCCGTCTGTGGTGACGTGCGTCGTCCCCGAGTCCTACGGTTCCGGCGGGGCTCCCTCGGCTCCCAGCCGGATCGATTTCGGGCGGGCCCTCGAGCCCGGAGGCTCCGAAAAGGGGCCCAAATTATACCCGATGGACATCGAGCTGCGCGACGGAAGCTGCTGGCTAGGCTCATCTCGGGCCGCAGCGGTCGTCGGTTCTGGCGCCAGCCTCGACGAGGCGCGCTCTTCCTCGCAGGCAGGGTGCAGGACGCTCAACGGGCGCGTGAGGTGGAGGAACGACATAGCCTCGCCGAGCAGCGTCAGAAGGAGCAGGACGCACCTGGACCGCCTGCGCCGCGCCGCAGCCTAGTGTTTGAACGCCCTCGTGTGCGTGAAGAGCATGGCCATGCCGTGCTCGTCGGCCGCGGAGACGACGCCGGCGTCGTTGGCCGACCCCCCTGGCTGCACGACGGCCTTCACTCCGGCCTCGGCGAGCAAATCGACGCTGTCCCTGAAGGGGAAGAACCCGTCGGACGCGCACACCGCCCCTCGCGCCCTCTCCCCCGCGTTGTCGAGGGCTATCCTGACGGCGCCGTTTCTCTTCCTGAAGCTGGCCACCCCCAGCGTCCAGAACCTCGTCAGCCTCCCGCCGTCGAACTCTCCGTCGGCTACGACGATGCCGTTCGACTGGACCCTCCTCACGACTTCCCACGCCGCCATCAGCCTCGCGAAGGTCGGGGGGTCTGCCTTGGCCCTCGTCGGCGCGGTCACCGTCCCTGGGTCCTGCCTGACCCGGTAGTCCGTCGCCTCCTGCACGAGGACCGCGCCCTCGACGACCTTGAGGTCGTAAGGATAGTCCGGCCTTCCGGTGGCCTGGATCAGCCTGATCTTCTTCTTCTGCTTGGCCTCCAGCATGTCGACCGCCTCGCGCGTGAACGCCGGGGCTATCAGGATCTCCGTGTACACCGAGGCGTCGCCCCTCCTCTCATTCTTCCCTATCAGCCTGGCAGCTTCGGCGTCGACCTCTCTGTTGCAGACCACCGTCCCCCCGAAGTCCGCTTCGGGGTCGCACGCGTGGGCCAGGGAGTAGGCCTCTGCGACGGCGGGGGCGAACGCGAACCCGCTAATCTGCCCGTGCTTGACGGTCGCGACGGCCGCGGCGTCGTCATACCCCTCCACTATGTCGTACGCGCTCCCTATGTCGAGGAAGTTGTTGAACGAAAGCGCGTCCCCCGCGAGCTGCTTCCAGCTGGCCATGGTCTTCCACCCTTCGATCGAATAGATGACCGCCCTCCTGTCCGGGTTCTCTCCGTACCTCGCGTCCTTGTATTTCGCAGCCACTATCGCCATCTTCTCGGGGAACATCTCAGCTCTCCCACCGAGGCCGCTGAATATCTCCGAGTCGTAGGCGGAAGTGATCGAGAAGGCCTCGACCGCCATCCTCCTCCGGAAGCCGAGGTCAGTACCGCCCTCGCTCGCCTGCAGCTCCTTCAGGACAGGACCGTACCAGCTCGGGGACGGGACCACGAGGACCCGCTCGAAGTTCTTAGAGGCCGCCCTGACCATCGTCGGGCCGCCGATGTCCACGCTCTCGACTAGCTTCTCGAGAGGGGGGTCGCCCTTCAGCGCCTCGACGAAAGGGTAGAAGTTGCACACCACCATGTCGATGGGCTTCACCCCCATCGCCGCCAGTTCCTTCATGTGATCCTCGGATCCTTTCGCCAGGATCGCGGCGTGCAGCGGGGCGTGGAGCGTCTTGATCCGTCCCGACAGCGCAGACGGGAGCCCCATCTCGTCCTGCAGGCTCTTGGCCGGGACCCCTCCCTCCTTGAGCGCCGCATAGGTCCCCCCGGTGGCGAGGAGCTCCACGCCGAGACCCGCCAAGCCTCCGGCGAACTCCGCCAGCCCTGCCCTGTCCGACACGCTCACCAGGGCCCTCCGCACCTTCACGTACCCCTCGGTCATCGGCCGCGCCGGCCCTTCGTCCGCTAATTAACAGGGCATTTTCAGTTTGGGAGTCACTTAGCACGTTCATGCCAACTTCATCTTATATATCCCTGAAATTTTCCACCAACTTGGAAATTAGTTTGCCCGTGAAGAGCACCTTCCGCGTCAAGGTAGTGATTTCGAACAGGCCGGGCTCCGGCGACCCGGAGGGCGAGACGATATACAGGGACCTGGTCTCGAAGTCGGGGTTCCGGGACGTCAAGGGGATCAGGACAGGCAAGTTCCTGAGCGTGGAGGTGGAGGCCCCCGACCGGGAGAGCGCCAGGAAGGTCGTCTCGAGGATGTGCGACGAACTCAGGATCTACAATCCGGCCGCGCATTCCCTGACGGTGGAGGCGTGACCCGGTTGGCTGCCAGGGTCGCGGTCATCAGGTTTCCGGGGAGCAACTGCGACATGGACGCCGTTCAGGCCATCCGGACGCTCAAAGGGGCGCGAGCGGACCTGGTCTGGCACGAAGACAAGGCTGTCTCCGACTACGACGCGGTCGTGGTCCCCGGAGGCTTCTCCTTCGGCGACTATTTGAGGGCCGGCGCCATAGCTGCCAAGAGCCCGGCGATGGAGAGGATCAGGAAGGCGGCCGACCAGGGGCTTCCCGTCCTCGGGATATGCAACGGCTTCCAGATACTGATCGAGGCGGGGCTGCTGCCGGGTGCGCTCCTGAGGAACTCCACCCTCAGGTTCGTCTGCCGCTGGACCGCGCTCAGGGTCGACAGCGACTCCACCAGCTTCACCCGCAGGATGAGGAAGGGGCAGGTTCTGCACATACCCATCGCCCACAACGAAGGCAGGTACTACGCCCCCAAGGGTGACCTCGCGAGGCTGTCCCGCGAAGGGCTCGTGGTCCTGCGCTATTGCGACGAGGACGGGGTCCCGTCGGCGTCTGCGAACCCGACCGGCACCAGCGACAACATCGCCGCGATATGCAACAGGGCGGGGAACGTCATGGGGCTGATGCCTCACCCCGAGAGGGGGACGGAGCCGCTGCTTTCGCCGTCAGGGTCGGACGACGGGGCCCTGATCTTCAGGTCCATGCTGGAGGCTGCTTAGCACGCAGGCCTCTGGCCCCCTCTTGGGGCTCACCGGCGAAGAAGCGGCGCGCATACGCAGGCTCCTCGGGAGGGAGCCGAACGAGACGGAGTGGGCGATATTCGACGCCGAGTGGTCGGAGCACAGCTCGTACAAGTCGTCGAAGGGCCTGCTGCGCAGGTTCCCCACCAAGGGAAAGCGCGTCCTTCTGGGGCCGGGGTACGACGCCGGCGTGGTCGACGTGGGAGGGGGATACGCCGTGACGCTTCACATCGAGAGCCACAACCACCCGTCGGCCGTGGACCCGTACGGGGGAGCTTCGACCGGGATAGGGGGGGTCCTGCGCGACATAATCTCGGTAGGGTCGAGGCCGATCGCGCTGGTCGACGTCTTGAGGTTCGGGGACCCTGAAAGGAGCGGCCACTCGAAGTGGCTCTTCCGGAATGTCGTCAGGGGCATAGCCGACTACGGCAACTGCGTCGGGGTCCCGACCATTGCCGGCGACATCGAGTTCGACGAAAGCTTCGAGAGGAACTGCCTCGTCGACGTGGCCTGCGTGGGGCTCGCAAGGAAAGGGTCGGTGATCCTCGGCGAGGCGAGGCACCCGGGGGACCTCCTGGTCCTGGTGGGCGGCAGCACGGGGCGCGACGGCGTGGGCGGGGCGGCGTTCGCCTCGAAGAGCCTCGCCAAGGGCCCGGAATCAGAGAGGAAGTCGGTCCAGGTCCCCGACCCGTTCATGAAGAAGCTGCTAATCGACGCCATCCTCGAGGTGGCGGAGGCGGGGCTGATACGCGGGATGAAAGACCTCGGAGGGGGAGGCCTCTCGACGGCCCTTTCGGAGGTCGCCTCGAAGGGAGGGTGCGGCGTGGACGTCGAACTGGGTAGGGTGCAGGTCAGGGAGCCGGGGATGGGCCCGACAGAGGTCATGACTTCGGAGTCCCAGGAGAGGATGCTCCTGCTGCTCGACCCGAAGAAGGCGGAGCGGGTGGCCAGGACCCTCGACAAGTACGAGGTCCCTCACCAGGTGATCGGCAGGGTCACGGGGGGGAACTCGATGAAGCTCAGGTGGAACGGGAAGGTGGTCGTCGACCTCCCCGCGAAGGCCGTCGCGGAGGCGCCCTTGATACCGAGGAAGAGAGGTCCTGCCCCCCGTCAAGCCAGGTCCCCCGCCATGCCGAAGACCCCCCCTCTAGGCGAGTCCCTCCTCTCCCTGCTCTCCTCTCCGAACATTTCCAGCCGGAGGTGGGTCTACGAGCAGTACGACCATGAAGTGGGGCTGAGGACGGTGGCGAAGCCCGGGGAGGCGGACGCGTCTGTTCTGAGGCTCCCTAACGGCGCCGGGCTGGCGGTCAAAGCCGACGGCAACAGCCGTCACAGCTCGCTGGACCCGCGAAAGGGCGGGGCGGGATGCGTCGCAGAGGCGTGCAGGAACGTCGCGGCCGTGGGCGGCGAGCCCATCGCGATGGTCGACCACCTGCAGTTCGGCGACCCCTCTGACCCGGAGGTCTACCGGCAGTTCGTCGAGACAGTCGAAGGGATGGCCGGGTACTGCGAAGGAGTGGGGCTCCCGGTCGTGGGGGGGAAGGTCAGTTTCTACAACGAAGACGTCGGGTCGGGCAGGGCCATCAAGCCCTCTCCCATCGCGATGGTGGTCGGGCTCATCCCGGCGCTCAAGAAGCGCGCGTCGTCATCGTTCTCGGACGGGGAGTCAGTCATAGCCGTCGGCGAGACCCGCCCCGAGCTCGGTGGCTCGGAGTACTTCGAGCGCGTCCTCGGCGTCGTCGGCGGCACGGTTCCGGCCGCGGACCCGCGGGCGGACTCCAGGGCATACAAGGCGGTCGCCAAGCTGGTCAGGACCGGAGTCGCGGCGTCCGCGCACGACTGCTCGAAGGGAGGGTTCGGGGTCGCGGTCGCGGAGATGTGCACAAGGAACTCAATCGGGGCGACAATAGACCTCGGCCTCCTTCCCGGGGGGGCCCTGTCGGACCCGGAGGCCCTCTTCTCAGAGTCTCACGGGCGCTTCCTGCTCTCCACGCGCAATCCGGTCAGGGCAAAGTCAGCCCTACGGAGGGCAGGGGTCCCCTCCGCAGTGGTCGGGAAGGTCGGGGGCAGCCACCTGTCGTTCGAGAGGGG
Organism: Nitrososphaerales archaeon; assembly: GCA_030040055.1. Classification (GTDB taxonomy): domain Archaea; phylum Thermoproteota; class Nitrososphaeria; order Nitrososphaerales; family Gagatemarchaeaceae; genus UBA183. The sequence goes on from JASHUK010000150.1 coordinate 8,493, forward strand.
GCGGAAGCGCGTTGCCCGCGTGTCGGTCGACTCGGTGACGGGCTCGTGGGAAGAGCCGCTGGGGAGGCTGATGGGCTGACGGACAAGAGGGAGAAGTGCGGGATAGTCGGCGCACGCTCCGCGAAGGGTTCCGACGTCGTCCCCAAGGTCCTGAGGTCTCTGGAGGCGCTCCAGCACAGGGGGCGGGAGTCGTGGGGGATCGCGGTCGAGGGGAAGTCCATATTCAGGAGGATGGGGCTGGCCACCAACTGGCACCTGGAGGCGAAGGAGCTCTCCTCCTACAAGGGGAGGGCGGGGATCGGGCACGTGCGCTACTCCACCAAGGGGCGCTCGGTCATAGACAACGCGCAGCCCATCGAGATAGGCGGCGAGTTCTCCATCGCGCACAACGGGACGATAGTGAACGCAGACGCCTTCGCGCCGGGGGTCGCCCGCGAGTTCGGGACGGAGTGCGAGTCAGACACGAGGGCGGCTGGGTACAGGCTGCTCCACCACCTCTCCGAGGGAGGGAGCATGTTCGAGGCCTTCAAGCGCCTCTCGGAGGAGATGTTCGGCGCCTACTGCTTCGTCATCCTGACCCGCGGCGGCGAGGTCTTCGCGGCGAGGGACCCGCGGGGTTACCGGCCGCTGTCGATAGGGTGGCACCCCCAGTCTCAGACGTTCATAGCGGCGTCCGAGTCCTGCGCCCTCGAAGCCGTCGAGGCGGACTTCGTCAGGGACGTCGAGCCCGGGGAGGCCGTCATGTTCGGCGGGAAGGACGGACGCCTTGAGTCGTTCAGGTTCTCCCCCAAGGTGCCGGCCGCGCACTGCTCCTTCGAGTACACCTACTTCGCCCACCCGTCGTCGCGCCTCAACGGGGTCAGCGTCTACGAGGCCAGGAAGAGGGTGGGGCGGACGCTGGCGAAGAAGTTCAGGACGAAGGCTGACGTGGTCATCCCGGTCCCCGACTCGGCCAGGCCCGCGGCGCTCGGCTTCGCGCTCGAGAGCGGGATACCGATGGACGAGGGGCTGATGAAGGACAGGTACAGGAGAAAGGGGAGCATCCGCAGCTTCATCGAGCCAGCACAGGGAGGAAGGGAGGAAGTGGTGAAGCGGATCGTCCCGATCAAGGACGTCATACAGGGGAAGGACATCGTCGTGATAGACGACAGCCTCGTGAGAGGGACCAGCTCGAAGATCATCGTGAAGTCCCTCAAGAAGGCGGGGGCGAAGAGCATCAAGATGGCCGTCACGTTCCCGGCCATACGGCACCCCTGCTTCATGGGGATCGACTTCCCGAGCAGGGACGAGTTGCTCGCCCACGCGGTGGCCGAGGGGGACGGGGAGAAGGAGACGGCCAGGAAGGTCGGGCGCGCCCTGGGGGTGAAGGAGTTCTACTACAACGACATAGAGGGGCTCGCGGAAGCGATCGGGCTCCCGGCAGACAGCCTCTGCTTCTCGTGCGTCACCGGCGACTACTCGAAGCTCGGCGTCCCCCCTCCCGCCCCGGAGGAGAAGGTGCAGGCCTGAGATGCTCGAGATAGGGGTGCTCGTCTCCGGCAGAGGGTCGAACCTGGAGGCCATACTGGAGTCGATCGAGGACGGAGAGATCAAGGGGGCGCGGGTCGCGGTCGTGATAAGCAACGACCCGGACGCCAGGGCCCTGAAGGTTGCCGAGAAACACCGCGTCAGCGCCGTGGCGGTGCCTTCGGACGGGCTGACGAGGGAGGAGCACGACAGGGAGCTGGTCAGAGTCCTGAAGGGGCACGGGGTCGAGCCTGGCAGCGGGCTGGTCCTACTTGCGGGCTACATGAGGATCCTGTCCCCGGGGCTCGTCCGGACGTACAGCGGGAGGATGATGAACATCCACCCGTCGCTCCTCCCTGCCTTCCCGGGCACCAGGGCGCAGATGCAGGCGCTGGACCGCGGGGTGAAGGTCTCTGGATGCACGGTGCACTTCGTCGTCCCGGAGGTGGACGCGGGACCGATAATCGCGCAGAAGGCGGTCGAGGTGAAGGAGGGGGACGACGAGGCCTCACTTTCGTCGCGGATACTGAGGCAGGAGCACAGGCTCTATCCCCGCTCTGTGAAGCTGTTCGCCGAAGGACGCCTGCGGCTGGTCGGGAGGAGGGTCGAGGTCAGATGACCGCAGCGCTGATGGACGGCAGAGAAGTGGCTGCGGGGCTCGAGCTGCAGATGAGAGCCGAGGCCGAGGCTCTGAAGAGGTCGGGGACGCAGCCGACGCTTGCGACCATACTCGTGGGGGACGACCCCGCCTCGAGGGTGTACGTGGCCAGCAAGCACAAGGCGGCCCAGAGGGTCGGGGTGGCATCGAGGAGCCACGTCCTCCCCGGGCGGGCGGCGGAGCCGGAGCTCGTCTCTCTGATCCGTGAGCTCAACGCGGACAGGAGCGTGAACGGGATACTCCTGCAGCTCCCTCTGCCCCCTCACATGGACGAAAGACGGGCGCTGGAGGAGATCGACCCCGGCAAGGACGTGGACGGGCTCACCGCCGCGAACGCGGGGCGCCTGGCGCAGGGGAATGGGGACATGGTCCCTTGCACCCCGGCCGGGGTGATGGAGCTGCTCCGCTACTACAAGA
>JASHUK010000151.1 GCA_030040055.1 Nitrososphaerales archaeon
CCGGGCAGAAGCGCGGCGGGAACGTCGTCGGGGCGGCGATACGGACGGGGATAATCACGGACAAGCTCAACAACGCGATAGCGACCGGGAACTGGGGGAGGGGGAAGGTAGGGGTGACCCAGCTCCTGGACAGGACCAACTACCTCAGCACCCTCAGCCACCTCAGGAGGGTCCAGTCCCCGCTGAGCCGCAGCCAGCCCAACTTCGAGGCCCGCGACCTCCACGCAACGCACTTCGGCAGGATCTGCCCCTCCGAGACGCCTGAAGGCGTGAACTGCGGCCTGGTCAAGAACCTGGCACTGTCAGCCATCATCTCGGTCAGCGTCCCGTCCGCCGAGGTCGAAGACAAGCTCTGGGACCTGGGGTGCAAGCCGATCAGGGACGTGGACGAGAAGATGAAGGTCTCCGGCTGCAGGCTGTTCATGGACGGCAGGTTCGTGGGATACGTGGACGACGGAGAGAGGCTGTCGAAGGCTTTCAGGAAGCTCAGGAGGGAAGGGCAGATCAACCCGAGCGCCAGCGTCCTCTACGTCTCGCCCCTTAACGAGAAGGCGTACCCGAGGCTCTACATCAGTCTGAGCTCGGGGAGGGTGCTCCGGCCGCTGGTGGTGGTAGAAAGCGGGAGGCCCCAGCTGAGCCCAGAGGTGATAGAGAAGGTGGCGGCCGGCCAGACGTCCTGGAGGGACCTAGTCGAACAGGGGATAATGGAGCTCATCGACGCGAACGAGGAGGAGAACTGCCTGGTCGCCATGAACAACGACGACGTCTCGAACAAGAACACCCACATGGAGCTGTTCCCGGCCGCGATGTTCGGCATCGCCGCCTCGATAATCCCCTATCCGGAGCACAACCAGTCCCCGAGGAACACCTACGAGTCCGCGATGGCCAAGCAGAGCCTCGGCTTCTCGTCGCCGACCTATCCGATCTCCCCCCACGTCAGGCAGCACCTCTTGGTCAGTCCGCAGGCCCCGGTCGTCCGGACCAGGACGCTCGACCTCCTGAAGATAGACGAGCGCCCGCTCGGGCAGAACTGCGTGGTCGCGGTCCTTTCGTTCGAGGGATACAACATCGAGGACGCGATCATCATGAACAAGTCCAGCGTGGAGAGGGGGCTGGCCCGGTCGTTCTTCTACAGGCTCTACGAAGGAGAGGCGAAGCAGTACCTCGGGGGGATGCGGGACAGCTTTGAGGTCCCGGCCGCCGAGTCGAACATAAGGGGGTACAGGGGGGAGAAGTTCTACAGGCTGCTGGAGGCGGACGGCGTCGTCTCCCACGAGTCGCAGGTCTCGGGCGGGGATGTGGTGATCGGGAAGACCAGCCCGCCGAGGTTCATGGAGGAGTACAAGGAGTTCGAGATCAAGGGCCCCTACAGGAGGGACACGTCGGTGGCGGTCAGGCCGTCGGAGTCGGGGGTCGTCGACTCGATCTTCATGACCGAGAACGTGGAGGGCGGGAGGATGTTCAAGGTCAGGGTCAGGGACATGAGGGTCCCTGAGATAGGGGACAAGTTCGCGTCGAGGCACGGGCAGAAGGGGGTGATCGGCCTCGTGGTCCCCCAGGAGGACATGCCCTACACGGCCGAAGGGATCGTACCTGACGTCATAATCAACCCGCACGCCTTCCCGTCCAGGATGACGGTGGGGCAGTTCATCGAGTCTATCGCCGGCAAGGCGGGGTCGCTGAGGGGCTCCCCGGTAGACGGGTCCGCTTTCGCGGGCGAGAGCGCGGAGGAGCTCGAGAAGATCCTGACGGCGAGGGGGTTCGAGCCGACCGGCAGGGAGGTCATGTACGACGGCAAGACGGGGAAGAAGTTCGCGACCGACGTCTTCGTCGGGGTGGTCTACTACCAGAAGCTCCACCACATGGTCGCCGACAAGATACACGCCAGGGCCAGGGGGCAGGTGCAGATGCTGACGAAACAGCCGACCGAGGGCAGGGCGAGGGGCGGCGGGCTCAGGTTCGGCGAGATGGAGAGGGACTGCCTGATCGCGTACGGGGCCTCGATGGTCTTGAAGGACAGGCTGCTGGACGAGGCGGACAAGACCGAGATCTACGTCTGCGAGAAGTGCGGGCTGATAGCCTACTACGACTCGAAGCAGAGGAAGTACACCTGCAAGGTGGACGGGGACCAGGCCAAGATCTCGACCGTGGTGGTCGCCTACGCGTTCAAACTCCTCCTGCAGGAGATGATGAGCCTGAACATAGCTCCGAGGCTGCAGCTGAAGGACAAGGTGTAGAGAAGTGTCGATGGAACAGGCCCTCAAGACGATCGGCGGGATCGACTTCGCCGTCTTCTCTCCCGGGGAGATCAGGAGGTACTCGGTCGCCGAGATAACCCAGCCCGAGACCTACGACGAGGACGGCATGCCCGTCCAGGGAGGGCTGATGGACAGCAGGCTGGGGACGCTGGAGCCGGGACAGAAGTGCGGCACGTGCGGGAGCACGGCGGGGCGGTGCCCCGGCCACTTCGGGCACATCGAGCTGGCTGAGCCGGTCCTGCACATCGCGTTCGTCGACGAGATCAACAAGCTGATACAGAGCACCTGCAGGACGTGCGGCCGGATACTCCTCACGCAGCCGGAGCTGGACGCCTACAGGGTGAGGCTCTCGGGGAAGACCGACTTCACTCCCACGCTCGTCGAGTCCGTCGCGAAGGAGATCTTCACGAAGGCGAAGAAGGTCAAGCTCTGCCCCCACTGCGGCAAGCAGCAGTTCCAGATCGAATTCACGAAGCCGACGATATTCCACGAGATCACCGAGGAAGGGGGCGCGACCCGCCTGCTGCCCGTGGCGATCAGGGAGAGGCTAGAGAGGATCACGAACGAGGATCTGGCCCTGCTCGACTTCAACCACACGGCCGCCCGTCCCGAGTGGTTCGTCCTGCAGGTGCTCCCAGTCCCGCCGCTGACCGTCCGCCCCTCGATAACGCTCGAGTCCGGGATCAGGTCGGAGGACGACCTGACCCACAAGGTCGTGGACATACTTAGGGTCAACCAGAGGGTGAAGGAGAGCAAGGAGTCGGGCACGCCGCACCTGATCGTCCAGGACCTGGTCGACCTCCTCCACTACCACGTGACCACCTACTTCGACAACGAGGTCTCCGGGATCCCGCAGGCCCACCACAGGTCCGGGCGGCCGCTGAAGACCCTGAGCCAGAGGCTCAAGGGGAAGGAGGGGAGGTTCAGAGGCTCGCTCTCCGGCAAGAGGGTCGACTTCTCGAGCAGGACCGTGATCAGCCCCGACCCGAACCTCGACATCGGCGAGGTCGGCGTCCCGTTCGAGGTGGCGAAGAAGCTCACCATACCTGAGAAGGTCTCCTCATGGAACCTGGAGGTCCTGAAGGCGCTGGTAGTCAGGGGCCCATTCGAGCACCCCGGCGCGAACTACGTGATCAGGCCAGACGGTGTGAAGATCAGGCTGGACTTCGCGAGCGACAGGAAGGCGCTGGCGGACTCGCTCGGAGCGGGGTTCATAGTCGAGAGGCACCTCACAGATGGGGACGTCGTCCTGTTCAACAGGCAGCCGTCGCTCCACCGCATGTCCGTCATGGCCCACTTCGTGAGGGTCCTCCCGTACAGGACGTTCAGGCTCCACCCGTCGGTCTGCCCGCCTTACAACGCTGACTTCGACGGCGACGAGATGAACCTGCACGTCCCGCAGAGCGAGGAGTCGCGCTCCGAGGCTCTGATGCTGATGAAGGTGGAGGACCAGATACTGACGCCCAGGTACGGCGGCCCTATCATCGGCGGGATACGGGACTTCATCACCGGCGCGTTCATGCTGACCAGGGACGAGACGTTCCTCACCCCTGGCGAGTTCTCTAACTTGGCCCTGGTCGGGAGCTACGACGGGGACCTCCCGGACCCGGAGACGAAGGGGGCGCACCCGATGTACACCGGGAAGCAGCTCTTCTCGCTCTTCCTCCCGAAGGGCATGAACTACGTGCTCACCTCGAAGTGGGCGAAGTCCTCGAAGTCCGGGGCCTCGAACGACGTCGTGATCAAGGACGGGCAGCTGATATCCGGGGTGGTCGACAAGGCGGTCATAGGGGCGGAGGAGCCGGACAGCCTCCTCCACCGCATCGCGAAGGACTACGGGAACGAGGAGGCGAGGAACTTCCTGAACTCGATACTGAAGGTGCTGAAGACCTTCCTGACGAGGAGGGGCTTCACATACGGGTTCAACGAGCTGGAGCTGTCGGCCGAGGCGAAGGGGGAGATACGCCAGGCGCTGGACGACGCCTACGACAACGTCTCCGAGCTGATAAAGAAGTACAGGGCCGGAACGCTGCAGCTGACCAGGGGGCTGTCCCCGGAGGACTCGCTCGAGGCTTACATCGTCAACGAGCTGGCGAAGGCCAGGGACAAGGCGGGGCGCATCGCGGACCGCTCCTTCCCCGCGGAGAACTCGGGCATGATAATGGCCAGGACCGGGGCCAGGGGCTCCAGCCTGAACGTCGGGCAGATGACCGCCGCCCTGGGGCAGCAGTCCGTGAGGGGAAAGAGGATCCAGAAGGGGATGAGGGGGCGCGCCCTCAGCCACTTCGCCTGGAACGACCAGTCCCCCGAGGCCAAGGGGTTCGTCAGGTCGAACTACAGGGACGGGCTCTCACCGACGGAGTTCTTCTTCCACGCCATGGGCGGCCGCGAGGGGCTGGTCGACACGGCCGTGAGAACCCAGCAGAGCGGGTACATGCAGAGGAGGCTGGTCAACGCACTGGAGCACCTGAAGGTCGAGTACGACCTGACCGTCAGGGACCCCCACGGCCGGATCATCCAGTTCCTCTATGGGGAGGACGGGGTCGACCCCGCGAAGAGCGACCACGGGAGGCCGATCAACCTCGACAGGCTGGTCGAGACGGAGGAGACCTTGAACAAGTCCAGGTCGAAGCTGGAGCAGGACACCGTGGAGAAGCTGATCAAGAAGTACGAGCCAATCCTGAACGAGAGGCTCGACAAGGAGCTCCGCCAGAAGCTTACGGGATCCAACCTCACGGAGGCGGGGGCCAAGGAGTCGCTGGAGAAGGTGGCGGAGGCCCTGGACTACTCTAGGGTCGAGCCGGGGGAGGCCTCCGGGATAGTCGCGGCCCAGTCGATCGGCGAGCCTGGGACCCAGATGACCCTCCGCACGTTCCACTTCGCAGGGGTCAGGGAGAGGGACGTCACCCTCGGGCTCCCGAGGCTGATGGAGCTGGTCGACGCCCGGAAGATACCGGCGACCCCGTCGATGGACATCTACCTGACGAAGGAGTACGCGGCATCCAACGAGAAGGCTGTCCGGGTGGCCAAGGAGATACTCTTCACGAAGGTCGGAAACGTCGTCAGCTACAGCGAGGTCGACCCGACGGAGGGGATCAAGCTGCACCTCAACCCTGAGATGATGGCCGACAGGGACACCAACGCGGACGAGATCGCGAAGGTGGTGGAGACCGGCAAGAGGAACGTTCAGAAGGACAAGACGGGCAAGGTGATCCACGTCAACATGGAGAACGCGGACCTCTCCACCCTGTTCACGCTCAGGAACAAGGTCCTGAACATGAAGCTGAAGGGGATCCCCGGGATAACCCGCGTGACCGTCGTCAAGGAAGGGGACGAGTGGTTCATCCAGACGGCCGGCTCCAACCTCGGGAAGGTGATAGCCATCGAAGGGGTCGACCCGACAAGGGTCTACACCAACAACGTCCACGAGGTGGCGCAGGTCCTCGGGATCGAGGCCGCGCGCGCGACGCTGGTCAGGGAAGTGATGAGCACCCTGGACGAGCAGGGGCTCGAGGTGGACATCAGGCACGTGTTCCTGGTGGCCGACCTGATGACCAGCAAGGGGTTCATCCAGCAGATCGGGAGGCACGGGATCGCGGGGGCGAAGAGCAGCGTCCTGGCCCGGGCCGCGTTCGAGATCACCGTCCCGACCCTGGCCGAGGCGGCCGTGAAGGGAGAGACGGAGGACCTGAAGGGGGTCACCGAGAACGTCATCGTCGGGCTCCCCATACCGGTGGGGACCGGCATGATCGACCTCTACATGAGCTGATGGCGATGGTCGAGACCCCCGTCCTGTCCAGGATACTGAAGGAAGCCATGAAAGGCGGGAAGTCGACCGTCGGCGCCAAGGAGACCATAGCCTCGATGAAGGGGGCGAAGGCTCTTCTCTTCACGAGGTCCGTCCCTCCGCGGCTGGGGGCGAAGCTCCGCGCGGAAGCGGAGAAGAACGGGGTCCCCGTCGTCGAGGTCGGAATCAGCTCCGCCGAGCTAGCGAGGATGCTGGGGAGGCCTTACAGGGTGTCCGCGATGGCCCTGAAGTCGATCAGCGAGGCCGACGTGAAGCAGCTAACGAAGTGAGACTTTGCCCGAGATCAAGCTGAGCGCGGACGAGCTTTCGCTGATGTCGATGCTGGCGCGGACGACGGGCGCGACTGCGAAGGACTGCGTGATAGACGACAAGATGAACAGGATAATCTTCGTCGTCCCGAAGGGGCAGATGGGGCTGGCCATCGGCAAGGAAGGAGGGTCGGTGAAGAAGATGGAGCGGGTGGTGAGGCGGCCGGTCGAGGTGGTAGAGGAGGCGGACGACGTGGAGGGGCTGGTCAGGAACACCCTGGGGAAGCACGTCCTCGACGTGAAGGTGGCCGAGAGGCTCGACGGTACCAGCCAGGTGGTGGTCACGGTCGACCCGCGCAAGAAGGGGGCGGTGGTGGGGATGGGGGGGCGGCACGCCGAGAAGCTGAGGCTCCTGATGAGGCGCTACTTCGGGATAACCAGCGTCCAGATCACCAGCGACCTCTAACAGTTCTTCTCGCTCCGGATCCGAGCACTTCACACGCGAACGTCTTCGGATGGCCCCACTCCCCGCGAGTACTGTCCAGCGGGATTGGAGCGAGTTCGTCGACATCTGCCACTGTTCTACCTTTGGAATTACCAGCGTCATGCCAACTCTCATGTCCTTGGGCCTTATCGGCATGTTCAACGAGGGGGCTGCTTTGGTTGCAGTAGTTCTACTACTTCCCTTAGTCTTCACCGCTGAGGGGTCTGTGATAGCGGCTTTCAGCCCGCTCGATGGAACAGCCCTTTCCGCCTTGTTCATCGTCTACAGCATCGAACTACTGGCTTACATTGGCTGGGCGCCGAGTCCATTCGAAGATAGAACTGTGTGGAGCCTGGAATGACAACAACTGTCGGACGGGCGGGATGCACCGTCGAGACTATCCCTGTGACTGGTGGGAGACTCTGTCCTAGTTGGGATCAGGTCACTTGACAGTGACTTGGCCTCAGCTTCTTGTGGCTCGGCTGTCGCCTCAGCTTAAGCCCGGTTCTGAGTCTTCAGAAGGGTTCCCTGAAGGTCTTCTCTGATGAGTAGAGAGTAATCGTCTTGCAGACGGGATCGTCTATTCGTTTGAAGTTTTTGGAGAGCGACTCGGTTCTGATCGCGGCGAAACAGTCCACACGGACGTTTGGGTAGGTGTCAATCAGCCGCAATGCGGAGCCAGCCATCGTCTTCCCGCTCGTAACGAAGTCGTCGATGAGGACGATGTGTTCCGGCTCTGACAGGAGCTTTTGCCGCACGACTTGCGAGTCGAAGTGCTCCCTCGCAGAAGCGTGATCTGGAACGGCATAGATTCGCTCCAGGGAAGGAGAGACCATCGAGCCGAAGCCCTTCTCGTGCAGCGCAGTCGCAATCAGCCTTGGGACCCAAAGCGTGTCGGGTTTCATCAAGGTGCTTCGAGTGACTGGAACCACGATGGGGTCGTCCTTGAAGAACTTCATGAACGGGAGGGCTGCTTTCCGCGCAGCAATCGTGTCCGCGATGTGTTCGGGCATGAATACCTGCTTGCCTTCGACCTGAATCGGACGCTGGTACTTCACTGCGTTCCTGTAGTCTTGGGACAGACGCTCCTCTCGGCTGACTCCTCTTGGGGAGTAGGACCATAGCGCCCCGTAGTAGAAGGTGCGATTGCCCTGTTTCAGATAGTCATCGAACTTCATGCGGAGATTTGAAGGATGTCCCGGCTTGGAAGGGTTTCCAGAAGCTCGTTTGGCTCAGAGAGCCTAACCGCGCCGAACTTCTCCATCTCCTTCGGCCATGCCAGTTGAGAGTCGAAGAGCCTCTTCCAGATGAAGAGAGGTCTCCCCAGTCTAAGCGCTTCGTAACCCTGAGAGATTGACCCGCTGCTCTCGCTGGCCTGCACGATAACCGACGCGTCAGCAATCAACGCCATCACCCTGTTCCGACGGATGAAGTTTGACCGGAAGACTTCTGAGCCGATTTTGAACTGCGAGATCGCCATGTGGTTCTTGATGACCTCTGCTTGTAGGCCCGCGTTCTCCGCCGGATAGGTCCTGTCAAGCGGAGTTCCCAGGACGGCTATTGTCTTTCCACCAGCATCGATTGCAGCCTTGTGGGCCGTCGCGTCGATTCCCTTTGCCAGCCCGCTGACGACTACGACGCCACGTCGAGTCAGAGCCCTCGCGAGGGTCTTGGCATCCTCAACACTCTCTGGGTCGGGTTTTCTT
>JASHUK010000152.1 GCA_030040055.1 Nitrososphaerales archaeon
GGGCGAAGGCGTACGGATACGACTTCCCGAAGTGGAAGCGGATGATGGCAGCGGCCTCCAACGCGGACGCAGACGAGCTGGCCGCCTCCGGAAGGGCGCTCAGGGAGGTCCTCGGAAGGGCGAAGACGGTCACCGTGACGGCCCCGGGAGGCACGGACCTGACCTTCGACGTGGGCGGGAGGAAGTGGAGGGTGTCAGACGGGGTGATCGATGACGAAGACATCGCGGCAGAGGCGTTCACCGACTCGCTGCCTGCGGGGAACATCTCGGTCTGTCCTTTGGAGGACTCAGCCAACGGCTCAGTGGCGTTCAACGTGCCCGTCTCGACCGTCGGGAGGGTCGTGAAGGGAGTGAAGATCAAGTTCAGGGACGGGGTCGCGACCGAGTTCGAGGGCGCGGACGGGTTCGAGGTCGTCAGGGCGCAGTGGGAGAGCGCGGCCGGGCGCAAGGACAGGATCGCGCAGTTCCAGATAGGTTTCAACCCTGGGGCGAGGGCAGGGTACCTGGTCAACGAGCTGGTCATGGGAGGGGCCTCGGTGGCCATAGGGGGGAACGACTTCTTCGGAGGGAAGAACAAGTCGCCCTTCTTCTACAGCGGGACCCGGACCGGGGCAACGGTCCTCGCCGACGGAGAGCCGGTCGTCAAGGACGGGGCGCTGGTGGGAGCCAGCGGCGCGCGCGGGAGGGGCTGAGGAGCCTCGTCAAGCTCCTGGAACTGCCCCAACTGCGGAGCGGTAATACGGTACGGAGAGAGCCGCTGCCACGCCTGCGGAAGCTCCAGGCTGATAGCGACCCTCCCCAAGTCGACCGGGCCCGACCTCGCCCAGAAGCGCCAGTATCGCGACAAGAAGGGCGAAGACAAGGGAGAATGATGTCCGCCGTGGGAGGACATCCTTGAGCCACTTCCAGGCCGGATTCAAGCTGACGCACGAGTGCCCGCTGGTGGACTTCTCCGACAGGCACTCGGGCTCAACGCTTTCGTTCTGGTGCAACTTCCGCCGCGACGTCCTCGAGGTCTCCCACGGGGACCCCGCACGCTCCCCGACCCTCCAGAAGGACATCAGGCAGCTGGCCGTGTCCCTGGGAGGACGGCTCATCCGCAGGACCTCGACGAAGTCGGCGACCCAGATCATCACCTCGTGCTACTGCATGAACAGGTCCCACAACATCACCCCCATCATCGACGGGCACGGATGCCTGGAGCTCCAGCCGAGCGTCACGAAGGGGGGATGGGAGTGGTACCGGGTCATCGCGTTCGCTCCCGGGGACCTGAAGTCGCTCTTCGCCGACCTGGACGGCAGGTGCGAGGTGAGGGTGACCTCCAAGCGGTCGATTCCGGACGGGCTGATGAGGGAGCCGACCATGGTCTCCGTCAAGGACGTCTTCGGCCGGTTGTCGGGCAAGCAGGCGCAGGCCCTCGAGTTCGCCCTCGAGCGGGGGTACTACAGGGTCCCGAAGGAGACCACCACCGAGAGGATGGCGGCGGCGCTGAAAGTCCCGAGGACCACCTTCGAGGAGCATCTGCGCAAGGCCGAGAGCAAGGTGCTCACGTCAGTGGGGCCGTTCCTCCACCTCTCTTCCGAGTCATCCGAGAAGACGTCGGGCGAGGACGAGCCGGACCAGACCTGAGCGCCGGCTCGTAGCGGGGGGGGTCCTAACCGGCAGGCTCGCCTAGGCGGGCCAGCACCCGCATGCACGTCAGGGTGACCATCTTGCTCGGCTTCCCGGGCTCCTCGAGGGCGATGGGGGTGTAGTCGGCCCTCTTCGGGTGCTCCTTCTTCCAGGCCGCGAGCGTCGCCGTGTCTTCCGGGCGGTTGGAGTCCAGGTTCCACCTCCCGTCCGGCCTCCTCTTCTCCTTCATGAATGAGACCCCGTACTCGAGCCTCCTGTCCCCGGAGTAGCCCAGCGCGGTCAGGACGTCGAGGCCGACCAGCAGGTCGTAGTAGTAGTGGACGGGGTAGTGGAATCGGTACCAGGGCTCGTAGCGGGCCCCCTGCTTGTGGAGCTCCCTCTCCAGGTAGAACTCGGCCCCCCTCTCGACTGCGTCCTTCATGCTCTTCGTCCACTTCTGGCGGGGGTACGCGGCGAACGCGCTCAGCGGCTCCCACGAGTCGAGCGTCCTCCCCTTGAAAGGGGGCTTCCCGAAGTTCCAGCAGGACCAGCCGCCCTTCTCGGCCTGGCTCCTGACGAGCCATTCCAGCGACCTCCTCACGGCGGGGTGGTCCTCGTAGCCGAGCTTGACGAGGGCCCTGGCGCTGTTGCCCGTTATGCACAAGTGCCCGTCGCTCTTCCCGGTCTGGCTGAATCCTCCGTCGGCGGAGGCGTTGCGGCCCATCCAGAGCCTGGCAGCCTTGTTCATCCGCGGGTCGTCCCTGGTCAGGCCGAGGTCGGCCAGTACGAGCAGCTTCCAGAGGGTAGCGTGGAACGTAGGCAGGAACAGGCTCTTCTCGTGGACCCAGTATCCGCCCGGGAGCTGCTGGTCGAGCAGGTCCTTGGCCCAGCCGGCCCTCGCGATCCCGGCCCTTGCGCGCTTGACCTCGGGGTCACCTTCCTTCCTGCCCTGTATGCCAGTCAGCGCGAGATACCTGACCGAAGGCTGGTCCTCCTCCAGCAGCCAGGCGAGCACGTTCGAGTCCTTCAACGTGAGTGGCCCTGGTGGAACCTCGGCGTCCGTTAAGCCTTGCGCGCAGCAATGGGCCGTGCCGGCCCTCGGGTTACACCTGCACTTTGATGAAGAAGCCCGCGATGTAGATGGCGATCAGGCTAACTATCACGAGGGCTATCGCGTGCTTGAAGCCGTCGGAGACGCTGCTCTCCCCCATCTTGCCCGCGACTATCCCGATGACGAACGAGTCGAAGACGGCCGTGGTGAGGAGCAGGTCGATGGTCGCCGGGTTGACTGTGGCTGCCGCAGCCCCTCCGAACCCGGTCGCGGCGGGCTCGGCGAGGAGGTAGACCATGACGAAGGTCGTGACTATGATCATGACGCCCGCGATGTAAGTGATGTAAACGAAGGGTTTCAGGGCCGACCTCCTGTCGGTCTCCATGTCGTTGATGTTGCGGGTGAACTCCGCCATCTCTGAGAAGCTCCTGATCGTGCCGCCCCCGACGTCGACCACTTCGATGAGGAGGGTACCGACCGCCTTCGTCACCCAGCTCCCCACCGCGTCCGTGAACGTGGAGATGACCTTTGACAGCGAAACACCCCAGGACAGCTGGGCGCCCATCTTCTTCACGTGCTTGGACAGGACCCCGTAGTGCCTGTCGCCCAGCCTTTCGATGCTGACCTCCGGGGAGAGCCCGGTCTTCTTCCCTTCCGCCACGTCCCGGATGAACTCGGGGAGCGCCTTCTCCAGGTTGCGCCTCTCTTTCGAGTAGTTGTACGACTTGAACGCCGGGACCGAGGCCCCCACGACAAGCGCGGCCGACATCGCCTGGTAGAGGTAGAGCCCGAAGTGCGACGTCACGAAGAAGACGACCACCGCCGCAGGGATCGTGTAGACGAAGGGCTTGTACGGGCGGTAGTCGACGTACGGCCACTTCGGCTGGACCGCGTCTATCAGCCAGATGAAAGCGACCGATATCAGCGGGACGACCACGAAGGCGAAGAAGTACAGGTTGGTCAGGCTCGAGAGGCTGTGGCTGACGAGCGTCTGGATCATGTACAGGGTGTACAGCGTCATTCCGAGGATGACTGTCACTGTGAGGTACGCCTCCGCCATGGTCCCGGTCGTGTCCGCGGACCGCTTCACCGCCGAGCTCTTGGTGGAGATCTCGTCCCTCAGCTTCAGCGCCATGTAGGCGATGTAGTCCCCTCCGCTCTTCAGGACCGCGGTGTACCCCGTCAGGAACTCGGCGAACCTCCTGCTGGGGTTCCACTTCGCGACCCTCTCGATGGCGGTGATCGGGTCCTGGCCGAAGACGTCTATCTCGATGAGGATCCTCTTCGCCTCCTTCCTGGAGGCGGGGAAGAACTCCATGCCTGCGATGCGCCTGAAGATCGCGACCGGGGAGACCCCTCCGCCGGAGAGGACCGACATGTAGCCTATCATGAACGGGAGTTCCGCGTCTATGCCGGCGGCCCTGTTGCTCGCGCTGAACTTCGGCGCGTTGACCATCACCATGAACACGATCGGCGTGGCCAGCACGGCCAGGAAGAGGTACGGCACCCCCAGCAGGGCGTACGTGATGTACCCTACGAGGGCCGTCACTATCCCGGTGATGGTGGTC
>JASHUK010000013.1 GCA_030040055.1 Nitrososphaerales archaeon
CCTGTTCACGCTGATGTTCACTTTCCTGTTCGGCGGCGCGATCTCGGGGAGCGTCTCCGGCTATCTGCCGATAATCATCCCGGGCATCCTCGCCCAGACGGCAATCACCGCGTCAATGGCGACCGGCGTCCAGCTCCGCGAGGACATGGACAAGGGGGTATTCTACCGGTTCAAGTCCATGCCCATCGCGCGCATCGCCCCGCTCGCGGGGCCCCTGGTCGCAGACGTCGTCCGGTACAGCATAGCCACCACTCTGACGTTCGCGATGGGCTACCTGCTGGGATTCAGGTGGTTCAGCCCGGGAGGGGCCCTCCTGGCGGGGTTCCTGGCCGTCTTCGCGGCGTGGTGCCTCAGCTGGGTCTTCGCCCTTCTCGGGGTCCTGGCTAAGACGGCGCAGACGGTGCAAGGGATCTCGGCGGCAATAATCTTCCCCCTCAGCTTCCTCTCTGGGGCGTTCGTTCCCACTAGCACCCTGCCCGTCTGGCTCCAGGACTTCGTCAACATCAACCCGCTGACGTACGTCGTGAGCGCGGTGCGCCAGCTGCTCGACCAGGGGACGATAGGGACGGACTTCTGGCTCTCCCTGATTGGTTCGGTCGTGCTCGTCCTCATCTTCGCGCCCCTGACCCTGAAGATGTACCTGCGGAAGGCGTAGCTCCGGCCTTCGCCCCGTGGGGCACTTGAAGCGCGGCCGCATGGCCCGGTAGTGTCTGGGACCCGACGCCAGCGCCCTTACCCCTTGCTCTTAGAGGTCAGGTGTGGTCCGAGTCGGAGGCTCTCGAAATGAAGTGGCCCAAGGACCAGGCTGCACTTCTCGTTCGGCAGGAGCCTTAGGCTGCCTGCTCAACGCCCAAGGCGGCGAACTCCTTTCGACCGCCGAACTTCCTGTCGAATGTAGCTATGTATCCTACTCCGTATCGATGCATCAACTCGATGGTCGTACAGTCGGTGAAACTGTATCTTGTTCCCTTCTGGCTGCGAAATCTTCTCCAGGCTGCACCGAATGCCACTTCATCAACCCTGAGAACCCGAAAGGACTTGAGCATGGCATCCCCCACCGACGCGGACTTTCGGAGCTCCTTGGTCCTGAGGAAGATGACGGTCGCCGTTTCGTCGAAGATGTAGTCGGAGATCACAGGGCGGCCGTAAGACGAGCCCACAACATCTTCCATCAGTTCCACCGATGCCGAGTGGTTCGAGTCTCCCTGGACCGCGTAAGCCACTAGGAAGCTCGAGTCGAGAAATATCACGTTCCTTCGCCGTATAGGGTCTTGTCTGCTTCCTCGCTCCAACTGACACGGCCATTGACCTTGACGATGCCTCCGACCCTCAGAAACCTACGCGGATCTGGGACTCTCCTTCTCGCCTTCTCGTTCACCCAATAGTCAAGGGCTTGACTTAGGGCCTGCCCGGTCTTCATGCCCTCCTCCTCCGTCATGGCCCTGAATCTCTTCCAGACTTCCTCGTCTACGTCGCGAACGGTCAGAATCTCCTTGGCCATCCGGTATTACATGTTATACACGATATTTAAGCCCACGCCTTGACCGCCTCTCTGTCGTCGGCGGGAGTCGAGCCCTCCCATCTGACCAGTAGCGAACCCTTGTCGCTTCGGGTCCAAGTCGTGGAAGGCGCTCCAGAAGCTTCCAGCGAATTGGTCGAGTGCCCCGGGCGAGATTTGAACTCGCGTCGCTAGCTCGAGAGGCTAACATGCTTGACCGGGCTACACCACCGGGGCACGCGTCGACGCGACCCCGACGTGGGAAGATTAAGGTTTAGGCGGCGCTCAGACGCCCTGCTTGAGCACCGACTTCGCTGCCAGCTTGATGTCGGAGGGCTTCACAGTCTTGCGGCCGGCGTGGGCTGCAAGCTCGACGGCTGCCTTCGATATCTCCAGCCCGAGCGACTCCAGCTCCGTCCTTAGCTCCATGGCGGCGTCGTCCCCCACCCTCTCGGCTCCAGCCTTCTTTATCACCCTGTAGACAGCCGCGAGGCCGAACTCGGAACTGGACATACCCTAGGGGACGGACCAGAGGAGCTTATAAAACTTTAGGCAGTTTTTGAGCCCCTTTTCCTCTACGCGGGAGGAATGCGGAAGCCGTTTCACTTTCCGTCCCTCTTCGGCTCCTGAGCGTTGGGAATGGGCTGAAATATCACCAGAGGGAAGGCAGAGCGTGCGTTTCGTCGATTCCCACGTGCACCTCGCCTCCTACGGGGAGCCAAGGTCGGTCATGGCGGCTGCGGCGGGCACGGGCACGCTCCTAGTCGCCGTGGGGGTGGACCGACAGAGCTCGATGGCTTCGCTGAGCCTGGCCGACTCATCCGGGGGCTGCGCCAGGGGGTTCGTCGGCCTCCACCCCTCTGAAGTGAGCAAGGGGGAGGGCACGGACTGGGTCGAGGGGGCAGCCAAGCGCGCCGACGGGATAGGGGAGGTGGGGCTCGACCCCAAGTACTCCGGCGAACCCGGACTTGCGAAGCAGCGCGAGGCCCTGGTCGCCCAGCTGGCCGTGGCTGAAAGGGCCGGCCTCCCGGTCGAGGTCCACGCCAGGGGGGCCGAGGCGCTGGCCCTGGACACCCTCGGGTCGTACCGGCTCACGAGGGTCCTCCTCCACTGGTTCCAAGGCGAGGGGTCCGCGGCCGCCTCCTCCCGTGGCTACTTCGTCTCGTTCGGACCAGCCCTGCTCAGCTCGAAGAAGCTGCAGAGGGTGGCCGCCGCCTACGACAGGAGCCTCACAGTGGCGGAGTCTGACGGGCCGGTGGCGTTCGCCGGGCTCGGAGGGGCGGGAGGGCCTCCCCTGATCCCCTCGGTGGTCTTCAAGCTGGCGGAGGTCTGGCGGGAGCCCTTCGAGGGATGCGCCGAGGCCGTGTACGCCAACTCGCTCGCGTTCCTGGGCGGCAAGAAAGGTTAAACGCGGCTCCGAATCGGGCCTCCTTCAGTTGGATAAGACGAGGCGCCTGGCCGAGCTGGTCCTGCAGAAGCACCCCGAGGCGTTCGGCCCCGACTACGAGAAGAACAAGAAGGCCCTCGACGAACTTGCGCTAATCCCCTCCAAGCAGCTCAGGAACCACATAGCGGGGTACCTGGCGAGGACGCTCAGGGTGGAAGTCCCCGAGCCCGAGGCACCGGCCGAACCAGAAGAAGTAATAGAAGAGGCCAAGACGGAGTAGCCACTTGCCGATCCGGAAGGCAGGCTTCGACGTCGTTGCCGTCCCCGTAGCGTCGCTCCTCCCTCATGAGGAGACCATCCCGGCCCGGGTCGGGGAGATCGCAGCCGAAATGGAGCGGGACGGAGTGCAGAAGGACCCGATACTGATCGACGGGAGGACTTCAACGGTCCTGGACGGGATGCACAGGCTGGCTGGGTTCCAAAGGCTGGGTGTGCGCACGGCCGTCTGCTGCCCCATCGACTACATGTCGTCCGCGGTGAGGCTCCGGAGGTGGCTCCGTGTGTTTTCCGCCTTCGAGGTAAGAGACGTCGGAGAAGCCCTGGCGGCCGCGGGGTTCACGGCGAAGCTGCCGGCGGAGGAGGGAGAGCGGAGGCTGGAGGGAGGCATAGCGCCAGTAGCCGCGTTCCTAGACGGCGACTGCCTCGTCCCCGAAGGGGCCCCGGCGACGGCGTGGTTCGAGATGGTCAGGGCCGTGGACAGGGCCTCCTCGGCCAAGGGATGGGAGAGGACTTTCTCCCCCGAGGACGCTGACTGGGTGTCGGCGTCGCGGGGAGGCAGGCTCGTGCTCGTCCCCAAGAAGCTAGCCAAGGAGGACGTCCTCGAGGCGGCGCGCGGAAGGAGCCTCTTCCCCTGCAAGACGTCGATGCACTCGGTG
>JASHUK010000153.1 GCA_030040055.1 Nitrososphaerales archaeon
TAGCTCGCATCGTTTACGGCTGGGACTACCCGGGTATCTAATCCGGTTCGCTCCCCCAGCTTTCACCCCTCACCGTCGAGCGCGTTCTGGCGGACCGCCTTCGCCACTGGTGGTCTTCCGCGGATCAAAGGATTTTACCCCTACACGCGGAGTACCGTCCGCCTCTCCCGCCTCCTAGTCCCGCAGTATCCTCTGCACGCCAACCGTTGAGCGGTTGGATTTAACAGAAGACTTACGGAACCGGCTACGGGTGCTTTAGGCCCAATAATCGTCCCGACCACTCGAGGAGCTGGTATTACCGCGGCGGCTGACACCAGACTTGCCCTCCCCTTATTCCCCGGCCTATTTACAGCCGAGAAAAGCCCTCCTCAGCGGAGAGCACTCGGACTAGCCTCGTCACGCTTTCGCGCATTGCGAAGTTTTCGCGCCTGATGCGCCCCGTAGGGCCTGGACCCTTGTCTCAGTGTCCATCTCCGGGCTCCTTCTCTCAAAGCCCGTACCGGTTACAGGTTTGGTGGGCCATTGCCCCGCCAACAGCCTGATCGGCCGCAGTCCCATCCTGGAGCGGAAAGCACGGAGCATACCCGTGTCGCCGTTTTGACGACCTCTCCTTCCAGATGAGGTCATCTATCGCGGATTAGCCCCAGTTTCCCGGGTTTGTCCGCATCTCCAGGGCAGGTTGACTACGTGTTACTGAGCCGTACGCCGCGTCCCCCGTAGCCGGGGAACGCACGACTAACATGGCTAAATCCCAATCCGATAGCAGTCGGGTCCGGCAGGATCAACCGGAGTCGATTATCGAGGAGTACGACCACGCATTTCTGCGAGGTTGTAAAGCACGACCCATGTCAGATCTAACCTTGTGGGTCGGATCTCCACGTTGTTCGCGCATCTGGAGGTCGTGCGTTATCATGGCGTTTGGGCTCGGCCCTGTGCTCAAAGCAGACGCCGCCAATTAATGCGCGTTCTTCCGCACGGTTTTTGGTAGATATATATGCGTTCCCTGAATAGTACGAACGAGCGTCGCCCATTCTGAGGGCAAACGTGGGAAGGCCACGTACTCTTGCGAACCGGCCGGAGATCTCTTAGACTATTCTCAGTTCGTCCAAGAGCTTGGTCACGTTGGTGACCGGCGTCCCGTCGGGATAGGCGATTTCCTGAGCGGCTGGAGGGTTCGTCGCATATGACGGGGCCCTCTTGGTTATCCTCTCCGCGTAGGTCGGGACGAACTCGTTCTGATAGAACACCCCTATGGGCGTGTGGTCGCCGAACTCGAATGACTTCAGTACCGCCTGCTGAACCTTCCTCTCCATTTCTACTTCGTCAGACGCGTGGACCACCCCGTCGTATCCTGTTTCTTCGAGCTTGTAGGTCCTCGGCTGCATGCGCCCGTTCACATCGAGGTTTCCTTCCCCTGCCCAGTACTCCTTGGTCTGGATGTCGTTGTAGGTGGGACACGGCTGCAGCACGTCGAGGAAAGCGAAACCCTTGTGCCGTATTCCTTTGATTATCAGGTCCTTCAGGTGCCTGACGTCGTAGGCGTATCCCCTCGCGACCCATGTGTACCCAGACGCTATCGCCAGCATCAGCGGGTTGATTCCGGAGTTGATGTTGGGCAGCGGGAGCGACTTCGTCTTCATGCCCAGTCTCATCGTCGGCGCTGCCTGTCCCTTTGTTAGGCCGTAGACTTCGTTGTCGTGGACGATGTAGAGCATGTCCAGGTTCCTCCTTCCTGAGTTGACGAAGTGCCCTGCCCCTATCCCCATCCCGTCCCCGTCTCCTCCCTCGACAACTACCTCCATCCCGGGGTTGGCGAGCTTGATCCCGGTGGCGAACGGGAGGGACCTTCCGTGCAGAGTATGAACGCCATATGTCTTGATGAAATGAGGAGCCTTCGAGGAGCAGCCGACTCCGGAGACGACGACCGTGTTTGTTGGGTCGACGTTCATCTCCGCGAGCGCCATCTGCACGGCGTTCAGTATCCCGAAGTCCCCGCAGCCCGGGCACCAGTCGTTGTGCACCGTCGTCTTCAGGTCTGAGAGCTTAAGCGCCACGGTTGAGCACCACTCTCTTGGGGGCAGTCCCCGCGTGAATCATCTTGACGGCGTCGTAGATTTCCTCGCACGACATCGGACGCCCGTTGTACTTCACCACCATCTGGTCCACGGGGATGCACGTCCTCTCTCTGAGGATCCCGATGAGCTGACCTGAATAGTTCATTTCGATGCCAACTATCTTCTTGGCCCGTGACAGTATCTCCTTGACTCTCTGCGTCGGGAAAGGATGTACCAGCCTCACCTGAATGAAGTTGACGCTGATTCCATCGTCCTTGAGCCAACCCATGGCGTCGAGTATTGCCCCCTTCGTAGACCCCCAGCTCACCACGGTCACGTCGGCGTCGGGAGGGCCGAAGAAGTTCAGCCGTTCTTCGATCGGGATCTCCGAGTCCGCTAGGTCGATCTTTCCCATCCTCTTCTCCATCATCATGTTCCTGTTGGTGGGGTCCTCAGTGATGTGTCCTAGGTGGTCGTGTTCGTCCCCCGTCAGCCAGTAGACTCCTCCCTTCGTCCCCAGTGGAGGACGCGGCGACACGCCCGAGTTGGTCGGGCTGAACCGACTGAATTCTCCGTTGACAGAGTCGGTGATGGTCTTCACAAGCAGACCCCTGTCAATCTTCACCTTGTTGACATCGAACATGGCCATGGTGGCGTCAGAATTGGCAAGCGCCTTGTCTACCATGTGGATGACCGGGGTCTGATACCTCTCTGAGTAGTTGAACGCCCGAACTGTGTCGTAGAACGTCTCCTCCAGGTCCCCGCTGGCGAGGACCAGTCTTGGGAATTCCCCGTGCCCAGCATGCAGGGCAAACCTGAGGTCGCCTTGCTCGTGTCGAGTCGGCAGTCCGGTGCTTGGCCCACCTCTTGAGTAAAGGGTCACAACAACGGGGACTTCGTTCATCCCGGCGTATCCCAGTCCCTCGGCCATCAGCGAGAACCCGGGGCCCGAGGTAGAAGTCGACGACCTGACGCCGGCGATGCCTCCCCCTATGGCCATGGTCACGGCTGCGATCTCGTCTTCTGACTGCACGACGGCAATCGAACCCTTCTTCTGCATGACTTGGGCTTCCGCCACCTGAGGGTTCTCCGGAGCTCTCCCGTCCAGTTCCATCTCCGCGTGAGCCTCGAGGTATTCGCTTTCATCGCTGGCCGGAGTGATCGGGTAGTAGGTTTGCAGCCTGCAACCAGCGAGCTCTTTCGCTATCGCGACGGTCGAGTTTCCGCGGACGAAGAGTCTGGCGGCAGGGGCGTCGACGGGCCCGAGTTTGATCCCGAAACTGCCGTCATACTTCTCCCTCGCGAACTCGTAGGCAGCCGCTACGGCACTGGCGTTCATCTCCCCCACCTTCGGCTTGGATTTGAACTGCTTTCTGACCGCCTCTTTCACCAATTCCTCGTCATAGCCCAAAAGGGCGAAGGATGCGGCGACGGCGAGGACGTTCAGCATCCTCTGAAGAGCGCTCAGCGACGTCTCTCCATGCTGCTCACCGACCTTCTTGAGTATGTCATTGTAAGGAACCGGATAGATGTGCACCCCTCTTCTCCTCGCCAGCTCCAGGATTCCCCTGACGTCTGCGGACAAGCCGTTCTTCGCGAGTTCGTCGTCCAACGCACTACGGGCGTCGCGCTCTATCGTGGGAACGTCGGCAAGCCTCTTCGGGTCCTGATCGGGGTCGTAGATTATGGCGCCCTCCGGCCTGACCTCAAGCGCGTGCCTGAATATTGTCTCTTCTTCGAAGGTCGCCAGCATGTCGACCGTGTCCACGTGCGACCTTATCTCCGTCTTCGAGACCCTGACCTGGAAGTAGCTGTGCTCTCCCTTGATGTTCGAGTAGTACTCGCGCTTGCCGAACACCGAGAGCCCTCCGCCTGCTGCCGCCCTGGCGAAGATGCCCGCAGAGGTATCGACTCCACTTCCCTGTGCCCCGCCTATCATCCAAGAAAGGTCGTCACGTTTCAATGCACGGCGCCGTAACAAAGAGTCCTGCACATGGCTTAAGGCTATAGTTCATATAGTACTTACTAGTAGATACTCTGTGGACGAGCTTAGGAAGCTCCAGAAGGTGGGCTACTCCACCCTCTCCGTGTCGATTCCGAAGACTTTCGCCAGGGAAATGAAGCTGAGCAGGGGAGACGGGGTCATACTAAGGGCTGAAGCGGACGGGACTCTCAGGCTCATTCCGCGCTCCAGGACGGAGGAGGCCAGTCGAGCCCAGATTAGGGCGGACCAGGTTGGCAGGGATGAGATGCTCGCCCGTCTAATAGTGGGGGCGTACGCCTTGGGTTACGACACGATTGAAGTCGTCGGAAAGGGGCCCCTTGACAGGAGGACGGTGGACAGGGCCGTCGGAACTTTCAAGAGACTCAGAGGACTCGAAATAGTAGAGGCTGACGACAGGAGGATCGTGGGGCAGAGCTTCACTGATCCCACGAAGTTTCCCGTCGACTCCTTGCTCAAGCGGCTCCAGATTCTTGTCTCCCAGAGCCTGGAGCACGTAATCAAGGCGCTCGACATGAAGAGCAGCGGGAGACTGAACGAGGTAGGTCGGACGCAGGAGCAGGTAGAGGAGCTATACTGGCTCATCCTCCGTCAGCTCCTAGTGGCACTGAGCAGGAGAGAGTTGGCGTCCGAGATCGGAATCGAGTCCCCCCTCCACGCCTCCGGGGACAGGGTTTCGGCGAAGGCGTTGGACGAGATAGGGAAGGTCATCAGGGACATCGCGGAGGAGCTGATGACGCTCAGGAGCAGCGGCACCAGAGTCGACGCTCCTGTGATGAAAGAGATCTACAGGCTGGCCACCAAGGCGAGAGAGGCGTTCAACACAACAGTGGAGAGCCTCCTGACCCCCGACGTGGCGCTGATCAACAGGTCGCTCTCGCTCGTAGAAGAGGCTACGGTCTTGGAGACAAGGATCACCCGTGAGATGCAGGAGTCAGGAGAGTATGGTTACGCCCGGGTCATTGTTTCACAATTCGGCCAGTTGGCCAGGTACTGCAACATCATAATAGAAATCGCCTCGCACCGACTGCTCAGAAGGACCAGCAGGGTGGCCGTCGTCAAGCAGTGACACAACGGTCCGGTCTCTGCGGGGTACGCGATGACAAAACACTCTTTATCGTATCAGCGAGGACAAGCGACGGCGCGGGGGTAACGAAGCCTGGTCAAACGTGCGGGACTCGACGTATGCGCCCGACTCAAGATCCGTCCACGCTTCGGAAGGGGCATCCCGTCCCTCAG
>JASHUK010000154.1 GCA_030040055.1 Nitrososphaerales archaeon
GGGCGCTGAAGGGGCCGCTGCACGGGGGTGCGAACGAGAAGGTCGTGGAGATGACAGAGGAGATCGGCTCCCCGGACAAGGCTGAGGCGTACGTGGAGGCGAAGCTGGCGCGCAAAGAGAAGATAACGGGCTTCGGGCACAGGGTCTACAGGACGATGGACCCCCGCGCGCAGATACTGAAGGACATGGAGCGGAAGTTCGTCAAGACCGACAAGGAGAGGCAGGCCTTCCAGATACTCGAGAAGCTCGAGTCGATGATGAAGAAGGAGAAGAACCTCTACCCGAACGTCGACCTCTACTCGGGGCTGGCCCTGAACCACATAGGGATCCCCAGCTACCTGTTCACCCCGCTCTTCGCGGTGGGAAGGTCCCCCGGATGGCTCGCGCACGTGCTGGAACAGTACTCTGACAACCGCATAATCAGGCCCAGGGCAGAGTACGTGGGTCCGACGCGGGCCGAGTACGTCCCTATCGACAAGCGGGTGCCGGAGGAGACCAAGCCTTGAGGGTCGAAACCCTGATCAGGAGGACCCCTGTTACGATCAGCTCGACCGCCACGATCAAGCAGGCCGCCGAGGTCTTCTGGCGCGAGAAGATAGGGCTCTTGGTGGTCGCTTCGTCGGTGAGCCCGGTGCGGGCACAGGCAGTCATCTCGGAAAGGGACGTGGTGAGGGCGGTGGCGAAGGGGACGCCGCTCACGGCACCGCTGGAGACGATCTCCACCAAGAAGCTGGTCAGCGTCAGGAGGTCCGACAGAGCTTCGAAGGCAGTGAGACTGATGATGGACAACGGGATCAGGCACCTGGTGGTGGAGAACGACGACGGTACCCTCTTCGGGGTGCTCTCAATCCGCGACTTCTTCCGCGAGAACAAGCTCCTCAAAAGCTTCCTTGAGGAAGAAGCCGAAGAGCATCACGGCACTGACTGAGCTTCGCGCCGTCAGTCCGAGCGCCACCCAATTACAGGTGATTAGACCCTGGGCGTGATAGATTATCTTAAATAGCGTGAGACGGCGGAAACAGTTCCAGCGATGATTCTGGGAGACATCGGGCTCGTTTTCGTGATGGGGCTCGTCGGCGTGGTATTCACCACCCCGGTCGTTATCCTGCCCCTCCTCTTCGGCCCCAAGCGCCCCAACCCTGTGAAGAACGCTCCCTTCGAGTGCGGGCAGGTCCCCACGGGCTCGGGGAAGATGCATTTCATGATGCAGTACTACTCCTATCTGCTGATGTTCATCGTCTTCGATGTCCTCGCCATGTTCCTGTACGCATGGGCTGCCGCCTACAAGCCCCTCGGCCTGGGGCTGTCTTCAGACTGGATGCTGACCATCTTCATGGGGATGCTATTCATCCCAATGGCCTTCGCTCTGTCGCTCGCAGGGAAGCGCGAGCTATGGTAACAGTCCAGAAGACGGGGACCTTCCAAGCCCTGGTGGGCAGGGTCGACGACATACTCCAATACGCGATAGGGGACCCATTGCGATACCTGGTAAACTGGGGGAGGCTCTACTCTTTGTGGCCTGTCCATCTTGAGACGGCATGCTGCGTCCCCCCCGACACCGTCATCCTGGGGGACAACAAGCCGATTTCAGAGTACATGGTCGGCAACCAAGCAGTCGGCTCGACAGGGCACGTCGGCGTGACGCAGACCTTCACAAGGAGGTTCGAAGGCGACCTGGTCCAGATCACCGGAAGAGGGATGCTGCCACTCCTCGTCACGCCAGAGCATCCGATACTCGTGACGGAGAGGAAGGTCAGCGGCGGTAAGGGGACCTACACGGGGCGAACTGTCTGGAAGGAGGCGGGCGACCTCGCGCCCGCGCCGCCGGTCAAGGACGGCGACCGCTACCTGTACCCCAGCGGGGCGCACGACTGCCTGCTCATACCACGCGTCCAGGGGTTTGTCAATTCGAGGGAACTAGCGCTTGAACAGTTTGCGACTGCCCGCGGCCTAAACATCGTCAGGGGACGCGGCGGAAACCCGCCCCTGAGATTTCCCCTGACCGCCGACACCGCCTGGCTCCTCGGCCTGTATACGGCGGAAGGATGGACGACAAAGAACCACGACGTGTTTTTCGCCTTCGGGCACGACGAGGACGGCCTGGTAAGAAGAACGTCAAAGCTGGCGGAAGCCCTCGGCTACTCGCCCCAGGTCAAGGTCAGGGAAACGACCACCGTCGTGAGGTTCTCCTCGAGCATAATGGCCCGCGCGCTGCGCGCCTGGTGCGGTCACCTTGCAGTCAACAAGAAAATCCCGGACTTCCTGCTCTATCACGAGGACCTCGGCCTGCTGAAGTCCTTCATCGACGGCTATCTGGCCGGCGATGGGAGCAGGTCGGCAGACCCTAGAGGACCCCACTACGACAGGGCGGACACAGTCTCTAAGGTGCTCGCGCTGCAGCTTCAGATAGCGTATGCGAGGATGGGACAGTTCGCCAGGCTCTCGCTGTCCCACCGCGGCGGCGAGTCGCTCCTACTGGGCAGAGTCGTGAACACGCACGACACCTACAGCCTTGCCGTGATGACCTCAGAGAGGAAGTGCGCTGACTTCGCGGTCACTCAGGACTTCATCACCGTGCCGATCAGACGCATCTCGAAGGTCCCGTACGCGGGGCCGGTGCACAACCTGGAGACCACCGACAACACCTACCTCGCGTCAAACGCGGTGGTGCACAACTGCAGCGTGGAAGTTGGGGCAGCGGCCGGGGCGCGGTTCGACTTCGAGAGGTTCGGGACCCTTGAGGCCTTCGGCTCGCTCAGACAGTGCGACCTGCTGATAGTCATGGGGACGGTAACGCGGAAACTGGCTCCCAGGCTGAAGCTGATCTACGACCAGATGGCGGAACCGAAGTACGTGATAGCGATGGGCGCGTGTTCCATCACAGGAGGCCTCTATTTCGACTCCTACAACGTCCTGAGGGGGATCGACGACATCATCCCTGTGGACGTCTATGTTCCTGGTTGCCCCCCGAGGGCGGAAGCCCTGCTGCAGGGCTTGGTCCTGCTCCAGGAGAAGATCAGGAAGGCCCCGTCCCTTCACGGTGCGTGACGTCGCTATGAGCCAGACGAAGGCCCCCGCGCCTGCAGCAAAGCCCACTGCAAAGCCATCGCCTCCGCCCGCGGCGGCCCCGTCGCCCTCTGCGCCCGCGTCACCTCCGCCCGCTCCTGCCGCGCCAAAGCCTGAGCCAATCCGCGCCAAGGAGCTGGCCGGGGCAGTATCGGCGAAGTTCCCAGCAGCCAAAGCAGACTACCTGAGGGAGCGGCGGCTGAAAATGACCGTCCCCGTCGGGGCGATAAAGGAAGTGTCCATGTTCCTCAGGGATGGGCTGGGATTCGACCACCTGAAGACCGTCAGCGGGGTGGACTGGATAGCGAAGAATGAGTTCGAGGTCGTCTACTTCGTCGGCTCCCTGTCCAAACCGGGCATGGAGGACTTCGTCATTTCCCTGGCCGAGAGGGTGCCCCGCGACGACCCGGTGGTGCCCTCGCTGGTGGACGTCTGGGTCGCTGCCGACTACAACGAGAGAGAAACCCACGAGATGTTCGGGATAAACTTCCAGGGACACCCCAACCAGTCGCATCTCTTCCTTCCCGAGGACTGGAACGACCTCCCGCCTCTCCGCAAGGACTACGTCTCGCCGGGGCGATGATTGCTTGACAGTCGAGTCTGAATACAACCCGGACGCTGACCGCATCATGGCGGTGTCGCTCGGGCCGCAGCACCCGGGGGCCGGGCACTTCCGCATCAAGCTCTGGCTGGACGGCGACTACCTGGTCAGGTCCGAGCCTGACCCCGGGTACGTCCACAGGGGGGAGGAGAAGATGGGCGAGTACAGGAACTACATACAGAACGTGCCGCATCTCGAGCGCCCGGTGATCCTGGACAGCTCTAACATCCTTCTGCCCTATTCCCTGGGGGTCGACGAGCTGATGAACTCGACCGTCCCTCCGAGGGCCCAGTACCTCAGGACGATAATGTCTGAAGCGAACAGGATCATTTCGCACATGTACTTCCTCGGGATACTCGGGATCTTCGTGGGGCACTCCACCATCATCGAGTGGATGATGGGGGACAGGGACTACTGGATCGACTTCGCGGAGAGGATAGGCGGGGCCAGGGTGACCTTCGCCTACATCATACCTGGAGGCGTGAGGAACGACATGCCCGGCTTCGCCGTCGAGAAGGGGCTGAAGACCTGTGACTGGTTCGACAAGCGGCTGGACGAGTACGACAAGATCTTCTTCAAGAACCCGCTCTTCCTTCAGAGGACCGAAGGGGTCGGGATCCTCCGCGCGGAGGACGCGGTCAAGCTGGGCGCGACCGGAACAGTCCTGAGGGCCTCCGGGGTCAAGCACGACCTAAGGCGCGACGAGCCATACTGCGCATACGACGACCTCGAGTTCGAAGTACCCACCCTCCAGACGGGAGACTCCTGGGCGAGGGCCTACGTGGCCTACCTGGAGATGAGGGAGTCCGTGAAGATAATCAGGCAGGCCCTGAAGAAGATACCGCCCGGGCCGGTGAGGCTCAAGCTCGGGCCGCAGCCGCGCGTCCCGGCCGGCGAGGTCTTCGCAAGGACGGAGGCCGCGAGGGGAGAGATGAGCTACCACATCGTGAGCGACGGGACCCCCCGTCCCTACAGGCTCAAGATCTCGACCCCCAGCCTGAAGAACCTCAGGGTCCTGCCCCACATACTGAGGAACGCGCACGTCGCGGACATCCCGGTGATCTACTGGTCGGAGAACCTCTGGCCGGTGGAGTTCGACCGCTGAGGGCGCGGCGCTGTTTCAGTTCCCTATTCCGGCGACCAAGGGCGTCTTGCGCCCGGGGTCAGCCAAGGTGAGCACGAACTCGCAGGCGGACCCGCCCCGCAACCTGCAGCTCGTCTCCGTGACCCTGAACTCCTCTCCTGAGAGGGTGGACACCACGCTCCCGAGATGCCCCCGGATGAAGCCGCACTCCTTCCTGTCAGCGCTCTTCTCGGTGCACTCCAGGCAGTCTCTCGCGACGATTCTGTACTTCACGCCGGGCTCCTCGACCTTTAGGGCGAGCAGTCCCCATCCCGCCGCCTGGTACATCCCGAGTGCGGCTCTTATCCGAACGTCGAGCCTCCCCCTTCCAATCCTGTCGTTGAGGTACCTGCCGGTCGCCTGACCCAGAGCCGACCCCTCTTCGAAGAGTATGGTCTCGCCTCCGCTGCCGAGGATCTTCGCGAGGTGGTCGCAAATCCTCGAGAACCCGGCGATGGGCAGCATCATCGCCGGCCTCCCCGGGGAGACCTCTATCCCGGGATGGATCGAGTCGACCACGATCCCGCTCTCGCTCTCTTCGACCTGGCACTCGATGACCATGGTCGTTCTGGCGATCAGCTTCTCGAGGGCCTCCTTTGTCTCCGTCTGGGAGAGTGACCTGCCGAAGCCGCTCCAGACTGCGCTCCCGTCGGGAAGGCCGTAGGAGAGGCTCTCCACGAGGTCGACCTTGTCGGCCAGCACCTTCAGGATGGCGCTGAGCGAGCCGGGGACGTCCTTCATCTTGACTAGGATGTGGAACGCTTTCTGGTCGGGCGAGAAGCAATACCCCATGTACGGCCTCCTCCCGAGTTCCACATTGCGTCTGACCGGCTTCTCATATTAAACCTTAGCAAGAACAACGTATCTACTTGCCCCCTCGGACCCTGAACAGGAAGTCTCTTCCCTATTCAGATGTCGCGAGCAGCGGGCGATGTCACGGTTATAAGCGAACCAGGCGGCGACCGGCCGTTGCCGTTCTCCGTCTCAGCCGCGTGGAACCTTGCGTCTTTCGTCGTCTGCCTCGCCTTCCTGGTCTACGGCCTCAGGCTCTACAAGGAGTTCAGGGGCGGCAAGCTGTCAAGAGGCTATTCTTTCACCTTGGGCGCCATCCTGGTCGCCCTCCTGACATTCTTCGTCAGCCTGGCGCTCAATCTCGTCGGGGTCACCCCCCTAGCCACCTACGGGGTCTCGGTGAAGGACGGGGGAATACTCATCTCACTCGTCTTGTTCACCCTCGCCCTCAGGGAGCTCTCGCTGTTCTGGAACCCGAAGACGACAATGAGCCGCTGAAAGGAAGAGCCGGCGATACATCCGCGCCCAAGCCTTAAATCCCATCCATGAGTTCTACAGGCGTGCCGCAGGACGACGAAGTGCTCGCAGAGCTCAAGAAGATACGTGAGTTGCTGACCCCCGCCTCCGCCCCTCCGGCGCCGAAGGGTTTCGTCTCCGAGTTCAAGGCGTTCCTCTCCCAGTACAAGGTCCTCGGGCTGGCCGTCGCCTTCATCCTAGGGCTCTACCTGGGCGCCCTCGTGCAGGCGCTCGTGAAAGATCTCATCCTCCCGCTCATCGGGATCCCCCTGGGGAACGCGGCAAACCTGACCGACTACAGCTTTCCGTTCTCCGGGCAATCCTTCATGGTGGGGGACTTCCTGAACGCCCTGCTGACCTTCATCTTGGTCGCCATCGTGATATTCCTGATCGTAAAGATGGCGAACAGGTACAAGATCGCCTGAGCCGCAGGCGCTCCAGACGGTCGGTGTTGGAATCGTTGAGCAGTATGTCAAAGGATATTGCTACAGTTGGGTATGTCCGCGCAACCGGAAATCATCGCGAATATCACCGTTGAGCACCAAATTCGACAAGAACTGGAAAGCACAAGACAAAGAAAACTTCGGGAAGAGGACCCGCGACATCGTGCGCGGCCCCCAGCCTATGAAGCCACAGATCCAGAAGGCGACCCAGCAGCTGACTGGGGAGATCAACCGGCTGGATCAGGCGATGAACAGGCTGAAGCAGAGAGAGAACTCCATCTTCAAGAAGACAGTCACGGCAGTCCAGGCCCACGACCAAGAGTCGTCAAAGGCGTACTCCAACGAGCTGGCGGAGGTCCGCAAGATGCAGAAGATCGTCACACAGTCGAAGATCGCCCTGGAACAGATAACGACCAGGCTTCAGACGGTCACCGACATCGGCGACTTCGCGGCCACGATCGGCCCCGCAATCGGGGTGATCAGGAACGTGAGGGCGACCTTGGGCGAGGCCATGCCAGACGCGCAAGGGGCGCTGGGAGAGATAGGCGCACAGCTGAGCTCCATAATGGGAGACGTCGGCCAGATCACGGGCACGACGTTCTACCAGGCGGAGAACAGCGAGGAAGCGAACAAGATCCTCTCCGAGGCCGCGGCAATCGCGGAGAAGAGGATGAACGACTCCCTGCCCGAAGTCCCTGCGACATCAAGCCAGTCCATATTCTCGAGCGAATAGTCCATCATCGGGCTGTTCGGCCCAGCACCGGGCGGCCCCTTCCTTATTCTGCCAGAACCGCTCGGTTCCCCTTCCCTGTTGGACCCTACACCGGGGTCGACGTGTTCCACAGAAGCTCCAGGAACTGCCGGAAGTGGCTCGCGACGGCAGGGCTGTCGATCCATCCGCAGGCCGAGTAGTCCGGCAACGAGATGAGCGCCGCTTTGCTGTCGACCAGGAGGTCCACCGCCACCAGTGAACCGGTCCTCACCTCGGCCCCCGGAGGGGCCATTCCCGCGGCCTCCTCGTCCCCCACTACCCTGACGCCCACCCCGCGGGAGACCGCCCGCCGTACCGACTCGAGCAGCTCAGCGTCCTCGAGCCCCATCGCGGGGGAAACCAGGATGAGGCTCTCCTTCGCGGCGCCAACCATCTCGTAGATCTTCGCCAAGACCCTCTCCCTGCCGCGGACGGTGTAGACCAGCTCCGTCTCCTCTGCCGGCTTTGAGCTGTACATCCTCTCGAGGGACTCGAACGTCCCGCCTATCCTCGATTCGACCGCTTCCTTGACCGAGGACGGCCTCTTCGCCCTGTACGCAGCGGGCTTCTTGGTGACCTCCTCGGCCCAACCTTCCCTGACGAGGGCCTTCAGCGCCTCGTACGCGCTGGGGTAGGGAATGGAGGCGTCGGCGGCCACCTTTCGGGGGTCCGAGGGGCCAAGCCTGACCAGAGAGACGTAGCACTTCGCCTGATACCCCGTCAGCCCCAGCCTCCTTAGCCGTTCCACCAGCTCGCGCGAGTCCAACGGGGTTGCGGGGAAACCCTCATATATAGGATTTTAGTAGCGAACGCGACTAATGACTCCGAGAGACTACGACGTCATAATCGCCGGCGGCGGGATGGCCGGCCTGATCACCGCCGCGTCGCTCGGATACCACTCGAAGGGGAAGGCGCGGACGCTGGTCGTGGACAGGAACCTGGAGGCCGAGCCGGGAAAGAAGACCCACAACGGCTGGACCTGCGGGGACGCCACGAGCAAGCGGAGCCTCGACTATCTCGCGGAGCACATCGGGGTCAGGTACGGCTCCCCGGAGCTCGAGCACCCCGTGAAGGGGGTCTACGTCTACTCCCCTGACAGGAAGACGAAGGTGCTGTTCGAAGGCGAGGGCTACCTCTTCAACAGGAAGCTCGCCCCCAGGCGCCAGGTCGAGGACGCCAGGAAGGTCGGGACGGAGTTCATGTTCGGGGCCACGGCCGAAAGGCTGCTCGCCGAGGACGGCTACGTGACGGGCGTCTCCGGAAGGAAGGCCGACGGGTCGCCGTTCAGGGCCACGGCGAAGGTCGTTGTGGACGCGACGGGCTCTTCCTCGGTCCTCAGGCGCTTCCTTCAGATCCCTTCGATGATCGAGAAGGAGATCGACCCCGAGGACGTGGTCGGGACCGGACGGTACATCATGGAGTTCGAATCCGGCGCGGACTCGAAGGAGTACTTCGACCCCGACTACTGCATAATCCACCTCGACCAGTTCATCGCCGCCGGGGGCTACGCCTGGGTCTTTCCGAAGGGCAGGTCGAAGGTGAACATCGGGCTCGGCGTCTCGAAGTCGGCGCTGGACAGGAGGAACAGGATGTTCAAGCTCAACGACAACCTCCAGACGCTGATAGACAAGTACGTGGCCGACAACCCCGTCATAAAGAACCCCAGGCAGCCCCAGGCTGAGTCGGACTCGGGCAACACCAAGGGGAACTGGCAGGTCCCGGTGAGAAGGCACAACGACTGCATGGTGGCGAACGGCTTCGCCCTCGTCGGCGACTCGGCCTGGATGCCGCGTCCGATCGACGCCGGCGGAATCAGCCCTTCCATCTACGGGGGGACCATCCTCGGGAAGGTCCTGGCCGAGGCACTGGAAGCGGGCGACGCAGGCGAGGCCGCGCTGTGGAAGTACAACGTGGAGTACATGGACACCCACGGATATCCCATGGCCAGCTTCGAGGTGCTGAGGAGGTACCTCCAGACCGTGACGAACTCGCAGATCAACTACGGCATGAAGCACTTCCTGTCGGAGGACGACGTGGCCGCGATAACTGAGCGCAAGCACCCGCAGTTCAACAGGGCGAGGTTCGCGAACCCCGCTCTGTGGCTCAGGGTCCTCTACCAGCTCTCGCTCGCCAGGGGGCTCAGGTACACGGTCGAGAAGAGCGCGACCCTGGTCGACATCAACCTCGCCTACCCCGACGCCCCCGGAGGCTACGAGGAGTGGAGGAAGCGGCTCTCTAAGGAGCTCTCGGAGACGGTGCAGAAGTTCAAGCCGCTGGACGCCAACTAGCCGGAGGCGCCTTCCGGCCGACCCCTGAGAACACTAATTAACCGACGCCCGGCCTCCCGCTCCCGTGACCGAGCCTCCTCTGGACGCGGAAATAATCGACTTCGTGAAGGACGTGTCCCCCTCCGGGGCGTTCCTGCTGGGCTTCAACGAGTACGCCGGGAAGCTCTTCATCGCCTCGGACGAGAACATCGCGAAGGCGCTCAGGCGGGCGAGAGAGCTCAGGAAGAGGGCGCGGACGGAGCTGCAGCGGAAGATACTCGACTGCGTGGAGACCCAGATTCTGTTCGACGAGCCGCAACCCGTCCTCGACGACATGGTCGGGACGATATTCGTGCACCTGGTGAAGGAGAAGGGGGTCAACGACAAGCACATGCTCTCCCTTCTGGACGACGCCGTCAGGACGATAGACGCCTGCAGCAAGAGGTACTCCAAGAAGAGCGTCCCCATCGGGGTCAAGGCACTGACCCTCTACAGGATGGGAGGCGTGATGTCGATCCTCGGCACCGTCAAGGGGCAGACCAAGAGCCCGGAGGTGAAGAAGGCGTGCGACCGGGTCATGGCGAAGGCCCAGGAGTACGTGAAGATGTTCGCCCTCGACGGCTTCGGCAACGGGGAGTTCCCCAACGTGGAGAGGATCTTCAAAGAGAAGGGCTTCGACCTTGGCAGGTCCGCGTTCTACGAGAGGGCGCTAAGCAAGGCCTACGACTACCCGGAGTCCCCCGACGAGCTCGAGAGGAAGGCCATCGGGTGGATAGACGAGGAGCTGCCGGACTTCAAGAGGGTCACGGCCAAGCTCGCCAAGCAGTTCGGTTGCAAGGCCGACCCGGAGGAGGTGGAGAAGAAGATCAACGCCAGGATGCCGCTCGACCCCAAGCAGCTGCTGAAGACGACCGCGCAGCTGAGGCGGGTCGTCCAGCGCTTCGCCAACGAGTCGGTCCACGGCATCAACCCGAAGTACAACACGACTTTGATCGAGACCCCCGACTACCTGTCCGGGATGATCCCAACCGGGGCGGCCCAGTTCTTCGACACTTACACGAAGAAGCCCTACCAGTACTTCTTCCAGACCACCGACCCGAAGCGCGACCCCGACAAGTCCGTGGCGGGGCTGATCAACCTCCTCGTCCACGAGGAGTACGGGCACTGCGTACACCACTCCAACAGCGTGGTCGGGTACGTGGGGAAGATATCCAGGCTCCAGATGTTCCCGGGGTTCGCGACCGGCGGGCCGATAACCGAAGGCCTGTCATTCAACAGGGAGATCGAGTTCCTGGAGGCCTCGAAGAAGCTCGAAGGGAAGAAGCGGCTGACGAAGGTCGAACGCGACTACGTCAAGCTCCTCGACGGCTACGGCGGCTTCAAACAGGTGAACCTGGAGCTGGAATTCAGCACCCGGAAGATGCGCATAGTCAGGTTCCTCAGGGTGGTGGGGGACGTCAGGGTGAACACGGGCAAACAGGGGCTCATAGAGTTCGTCGACTGGGCGAACAGGTACACGGGCGTCCCGAGGAGCAACATGTACTTCCAGCTCTTCCCGGCGCACGAGGGGGCGTTCCCGGGTTACGCCACCAACTACGCGGTCATGGGGCAGGAGATTCGCGCGATCGAGAGGAAGATCAAGGACGACAGGGACCGGTACAAGTTCTCCACGTACCTGTGCAGCATCGGCTTCCCCCCGAGGAGCATGTACACCAGGATGCTGAAGGACTACGCGAAGAGCCTGAAGTAGGCCCGCGCCTAGCCCATCGCCCTCTGGAAGAAGTCAGCCACGAACTTGCCGTAGCGCTCCCTGTCGGCCACCCTCGAGAAGTGTATGTGCTGGAATATCGCCCGGTTCAGCATCCCGAGAAGGCAGTCGGCGGCCATCTCCGGGGAGGCCCGCCTGTAGACCCCCTCTGACATGCCCCTCTCGACCAGCCCTGTGGCCAGCGACCGTATCCTGTCGAGGTCCTCGCTGACCATCTTGGCGCTCGTCTTGTCGAGCGCCGCCGAGTCCCTCATGTAGAGCCCCGGCTCGAACGACCGCTCAGGGAACGAGGCGAGGTATGTCTGCACGAACGCCTGGAGCCCTTCCCTCGGGTCGCCTGCCTCGGCCGCCGTCGCGAGCTTCGATATGAAGTCCCCCATCGAGATTGCGCTCTTGGCCACCGCCTCGAACAGCCCTTTCTTGCTTCTGAAGTGGTAGTACACCACAGGCGGGGTGGTCCCCGACTCCCTGCATATGTCGCGGATCGACACGTTCGAGAACCCCTTCTGAGAGAAGAGCCTGGAGGCGGCCTCCAGCACCCTCTCTGAAGCGCCTTCTCCCTCGCGCGCCTGCAACCCGAAGAAAGGGGACGCCCGTTTATTTAACGTGCTTGGAGGGAGAACTTCATCTCCCCCAGGAGCTCCCCGAAACCTGGGTCGTCCCTCAACCAGTCGAACCTCGGCTCCACGTTGACCCAGACCAGCCAGCTCGACCGCTCGCGGACGGCCTTCCGCAGCCACTCGAGCGTCTGTTCCCTGAGCTTCATCCCGTTGTAGACGGCGGCCACCCAGTACGAGGAGACGTACTCGTCCCTCGACCGCGCGAGGAGCTTGTCGAGGACAGCCTGCGCTTCCTCCTTCCTGCCCGCGGAGGCCAGTCCGTGCCCCAGCATACCGAGCGCCAGGGTGCTCTCCCCGGATAGCTTTACGGCGGTCTCAAGCTCCCCGATGGCCTCCGGGTAGAGCCCCTTCTCAAGGTACGGGCGGCCGAACCAGAGGTGGGTCTGCATGAAGCTGGGGTCCATCTCGACCGTCTTCCGGTACTGCCTGATGGCCGCGTCGTAGTCCCTGGAAAGGTACAGTATGTGCCCCAGCCCCGCGCTGATGGCCAGCGAAAGGGGGTCGAGCTCGGACGCCCGCTTCATCTCCCCGAGCGCCTCGTCGAAGCGCCCCATCGCCTTCAGGTAGTCGGCATAGAACTGGTGGGCCGGGGGATAGTTGGGGTTCAGCGCGGAGGCCCTCAGGAACTCGTCCTCGGCCCCCCGCCAGTCCCAGTCGTACTGGAACATCGTCAGGGCGAGGGACGTGTGCGGCTCCGCGACCCGCCCGTCCACGGCCAAGGCCTTGAGGACCGCCTCCTTCGCCTTCGGGAACGCCTCGGACGGGGGCATGAGCTCGAGCAGCGCCAGGGTCGCGTAGGAGT
>JASHUK010000155.1 GCA_030040055.1 Nitrososphaerales archaeon
TGGACAGCGATCCAATCAAGTCCACCTGTCGCGATATCAGGCTATTTGCCAACTCTGAGTTTCCTGCTTGGCGCGACCGACCCAGCCTCTGGACGTAGGCTGAGACCGTCGCGTAGAAGTCGGCTGGAAGCCGCGAAATGGTGTCGGACCTGCTCTCCTCGTCCATGCGCCTTTTCACCGCGTCCATCACGCTTTCCGTCAACGTGCCACCTCTCCCATCCCCCGCGCAAGGATTTGAATCGCAGCGTATGTGGGGAGAGACTCGCGGGAAGCGGCATAGGGACCGAATGGTCGTCCGCCTATCCTGAACTCAGGACAGTAATCCACCTGGAGTTCGACTGTGCTGGAAGAGAGGACCACCGGATCCGTATCCGGGTTGAACGAGGACGGTGACTCCACGGGCGTCTTGCACATGCCTGTGGTCCCGTGAAGAGTCCCCGCCAGTCGGAACACCCTGTGGACGTCCGTTGTGACCGACGCGTCAACCAACGATCTGCTCGACGAAATCGCCTCCGAAGCGAGCTTCTGCAGGGTCGCAGTGCGTTGACGCTGTGAACTTGCGTAGAACTCTATTCTCTTCATCCAGCCCAGACTCGTGTTCTGTTCCTCGGACGGCCTCCTCTTGAGGATTGAGGCGATTGTCTGCGTCGCTGGAAGAGAACCTCCTCTGACGTAGTCAGCTATCTCGGCTCTTCCCGCCTGATTTAGTAGGTAGAAGCGGTCGTCGAAGACGTGGATGTGGTATCCCCTGTTGCCCGAAAAGTATAGCTTGATCATCTCAGCCTGCACCCCGAAGTCATCCACGAGGAACCCGGTGAGTCGGAGTGTATGATCCTTGGCGGCCGCGAGGCAAACCGAGCACGTCGTGTGGAACTCCTCTGTGCTTGAGTGACATTTCGGGCAGTTCCGCGGCCTTGGAAGCCTTCCTTCTGCGTGGCACTTGGCGCAGAACCAAAGGTCGTGACCCTTCTTGCAAGGCGTCTGGATGTCGGTGGCATCTATGTCGAAGATTAGCTCTGCGCCCTTCCAGCCCTTCTCTTCGATGGGCAGCGACGGGGACTCATACCGCGCGTTGGAACAGTAGACGGATGAGGGACTCTGTCTAACGACCTCGGCTATTGCTTCGCCTGGGCTCTTGAATGATAGATGGCGCACCATCGTCCCGCCGAATGGAATGTAGCCGAACTCCCTAGAACCGATTTCCTCCGGGAAGCCCACTGCGTCCGAGTGCTTGAAGTAGTATTCTCTGTACGCGGACTTTAGAAAAGCCTTCGACGACTCGTTCAATGGTTGGTCGGCCAGCTCCCGACAGATAAAGGCGCCCGGACAGTTACCGCGAGCTTGGACGTGCGACCGGCCTTTCTCGTGGGGAGGCGAGCCGGTTTAGCTCTTCGAATGTGATGGCATCGTGGACTAGGTGTTCGTAGGTACCCTTGCCCTGGACTTCCCTCGAAATGCGGCGCAATAGGCCCATGGCTGCGTAAGAGGCATATGGGCCGAAGCTCACTCGCGCAACTCCGAGCCTGTTCAGCTCGGATACCGTAGGGAGACCCTTCCTTACCATGACGTTCACAGGGAAACTCAGCCTGCCTACGAATTCCTTGATCCTGGAGGCCTCGACCAGACCCATGGGATAGACACAGTCAGCCCCTGCGTCCCTGTAGGCGACGGCCCTCTGTACCGCCTGCCCGAACCTAGCATCCTCGTCGCCCTTCCCGAATCTCAGGGCATCGGTTCTGGCGTTGACGAACATCGGGACCTTGAGCCCTTCACCTGCCGCCTTCGCCGCCTTGATCTTCTGGACCTGGAGGTCGACCGAGAGGAGTCGGTTCGTGCCAGGTTGGAAGTCCTCGATGTTCAAGCCTATTGCCCCTGCCTTCACGAGTTTCCTTACAGTCAGGGAGACCTCTCCGGGGGTCCGGCCGAACCCTGCCGCGGCGTCAACGCTCAGAGGGACGGTCAGGACCGTGGCAAGGCGCCTGACGCTTTTGAAATACTCGTCTCTGGGAATCACTTCACCGTCAGGATATCCGAGCGAGACCATCATGGCCGCGCTCGAGGTTGCGACCGCTGGGAAGCCTTCGTCCTCGAAGACTCTTGCGCTTGGGACATCCCAAGCGTTGGGAAGAATAAGGACCGTGCCACGGCGATGGAGGGCCCCGAAGCTCTCCGCCATTTCTCTCTGGGAGGTCAACTTGAAAGGGAAGGTCCCGTGGTTCATACGCCTTTCAAAAGGCGTTCATTCGGTGCCGGAATCGTGTGACTCGCAGGCTAGTCTGAGCTGATTCTTGGCGCAAGGAAGTAGTTGAGCCTGCCACCCTGGTCGTTCAGCTTCATCTCAAGACGGATTGGCTTCTTCGAACTGAATTCCACCAAGACCGTGTCTGAGACTCCCCCGAGTGCCTTCAGAATCCCTATCAGGTAATCCACCGAATACGTGGCTTTGCTGTCTGCACCGACTTCGAACTCCAGCACGTCGGCGTCACTTTTTCCGAGCCGAATCTCGGCCTTTCCGACGTCAGACTTTCCCGAGAAAGCTAGACTCTCCTTTGTCGTCTGAATCGTTATCTGATCGGACACGATAGAGATATCGGACAAGACCTTCTCAAGAATCGCCTTCGTTAGGTTGATTTTGGTGTCGAATTCGAGCTTGGGCAGGGGCGCAGTGCCCCCAGTGCTTTCGATAAGGTGAATCGAGAACTCGCGTTTGTAGCCGTTTGTGAATTTGACCATGATCATGTCCTCCTCCGTGGAAGACATCTCGACACTGTCCTTCGTGTCTGACCTTCCCACGAGTTTCACTAGGTCCTCGACTCTGAGGCTGAACTTGTATGGTTTGTCTACCTCGTACTTCTCGAAACTTGTGTTTGGAAGAATGATGTCGACCAACGCGACGTGTGACGGGTCCATTGCTCTGAATGTCAGGCCCTCAGTGCTGGCTTCGAAGGTCGCCTCCTCGACAAGGGTCTTGACAGCGGCAGCCACGGCTTTCCACTCGACCGAGCTTGCCTTCTTGGCCAGGAACAAAATCTACACGTAGCCTTTGTCCGGCCCCGCTTTTTGGCGTAATAAAGATTGGGCGGTCAGAGAGGAATTACTGTTGTCTCAACCGAAACTGTCTACCGTTCCCCTGGTCCTAGTCCCCGAATGTACGGGACCTAGACGCATTGGCGGACCAAACTTAAAAAGTGAGGTCTGGTCGCGCCCGTCTGGTATCCGGTATGAAGTTCCCGAAGGAGATGAAGACGTACTGCCCTTACTGCAAGCACCATACAGTGCACTCCGTGTCCCTCTACAAGAGGGGAAAGGAACGGGCCACCTCGTGGGGAGCTAGGAGACAAGCAGGAAGGAAAAGGGGATATGGTGGCCAGAAATTCCCTGAGCTCGTTAGGACCGCAAAGACGACCAAGAAGGCGACGTTGAAGCTTCATTGTAAGGACTGCAACAAAGAACTGATGAGATATGGCATCAGGCTCAGGAAGGCTGAAATCGAGCCATGAGGCGAGAGAGGGAGCCGATTCCCCACATGAAGAGCACCTTCCTGCTGGTCAAGTGCCCTGACTGCGGAGAGGAACGGATACTCTTCTCCAACTCGGCCAAGGATGTTGGCTGTCAGGGCTGCGGAAAGAAGCTTGTAGAAAGCAGGGGAGGTAAAGCGGTCATTCTCGCAGAGATCAAGAAGAAACTGGGTTAGCTGCAGCCCCTCTCGAAGTGCGTCTGGTTCGAGCCTCATCTCGACAGCGGCGTCGAGAAACTCTATTAGCCATGGAAAAGTTGCCGTCCCTGTGAGTCTTGACGGAGTCCTGCCTGAACCTGGCGAGATTGTTGTCTGCACTGTGAGAGAAATCACCTCTCATGGGATCTACGTCAACCTCGACCAATATGGAGGCATGAATGGCTTTCTGCACGTCTCGGAGATTTCAACCGGTTGGGTGAGGAATATCGAACGTGTCGCCAAAGTACAGCAGAAGCTAGTGCTCAAGGTGATCAGGGCGAACCGGGCCAGGCAGGAAATCGATCTCTCCCTGCGCCAGGTCACGAATGAGGAACGGCGCAGCAAGGTGATTGAGTGGAAGCGCGAAGAGAGGGCAATCGCGATTATGGGCGCCATCAAGAAAAAGTTGAGCGCCGGTGATGCGGAGTGGAGGCAGACGACCGTCAGGATGGAGGACGAGTTTGGGTCTCTGTATGGGGCTCTTGAGGCGGCGGCTAAAGGAGGGATGAAGGCGTTGACTCCGCTGGCCCTCCCCGCCGCGACCTCGCAGGCGATTGCCGAAGTCGCCGCCGAGAAGATTGTGCCGCCGAGATATGAAATTGGGGCGCTGGTGGAACTTTCCTCCAAGGGTCCCAATGGGATCGAGCAAGTGAAGAGAACCCTGCTCGCGGCGTCCGGTTCCCAACAGGCCCAGGTTCGCATTACTTACGCCGGAGCCCCGAAGTATAGGGTGAGGATAACTGCCGACGACTACAAACAGGCGGAGAAGGTCTTGGAGTCGGTTCTTGACAAGATCAAGTCAGGTGCCGGGAAGCATGATGGGTTCAGTTTCAAGCGGGAGATATCTCGAAAGTACGGTGGGGCGTCTTGAGAGGTTTGATGCTGAAGTGTGTCGTTTGCGGGCGATACACCATGGAAGCGGATTGCCCGGACGGCCACGGGCGCGCGGTTACAGTCCATCCGCCAAGGTTTTCCCCGGACGATAAGTATGCCAGATACAGAAGTCCCTTGGCCTACGTACCTGTTCCGACTACCTGATAGACGAGTATCGCGGTAAAGCAGTTGATTTCCGTGTTTCCCGGACACGCAGCAGGGTTTGTAATCGAAGGAGACGCGTAGGCCAGCCTGAACGGTCCTGGACTGTTAGATGGATAATTGTACCCGGAGGTGAACGCCTCTATGGGCGGGTTGTTGTCCGTACCCAACGTGTAGGTGGACGAAGTAGTGAAGCTGGCTTGACCACTGGACGACTCCTGTAGCACAAGGAAAGTGCTGAACTTGAAGGGAAGGAGCTGGGCAAAGAGGCTGTTGTTCAGCGCGTAGGGGGTCATGTCGAAGCCGTCAGGTTCGAGGTATTGTGACTCGTTGAGGCCGCCTATTGCGATGAACCATTGCTTCTTGCTTTCGTCTCCTCCGCCCGGAGTCAGGCCTCCTCCGCTAGGCACCTGAAGGACATAGTAGGTCTTGTTCAGGCCTGTCACAGAGGAAGTTAGGATGCTCCCTGTGATGAATATCGCCACGTAGACCGGTCTGGTGCAGTTGCAGTATGCGTCATACCCCATCTGCTCCGCCATCTTCGCGGCCTGGGTCGGAGTCGACATGAGCAACTGTGCCACCTGTGCTATCCTGGTTGCGTTTGATGTTGAGTTGTCTACGACCGTTGTCCGGTTCCCCATGACCGCGATCCAGTATCCGTAGTCCCACCATGCGATTATGACCGAACTGGTGGGCGTGCTGGTCCTTATCCACTGGAGCGTGTCTGTCCAGTCGGTAATGGACGACCGTGAAAAGATTGTCGCCCCGTTAGCGACGCTCACGGCGCTGTCTGCAGGACTCTGGTCGCAGAAGATCTGCGAGTTACTCGTGCAGTTGATGGGATTTGGAATCCAGTAGGTGCCAGCCGGCAGGATGATCAGCGCTATCATCGCCAGTGCAAAAACGACCTTCACTTCGTTCCTGCTCGTGTTGATGGGCTTTTTCTTCGCGAAGGTCTGAGTTCTAGGCTTGACAATCGCGAACGCCAACTCCGCGAACCCGATGGCGCCCAGAATCCCCAGTGATATGGAAGAGTAGACTAGGAGGCGGGAGAAGGAGGCCGAGAAGTAGATGCCTGTGAGCCCGAAGATGAGGGCAAACATCATCGGTACGCTCTTTCGCCTGAAGGCAAGGATAGCACCGATGACTCCGAACGAAAGGAGTATCGCATAAGAGGTGAAGTAGTCGGCGCCGGTGGGAACCGACTGTTCTGCGACCGACTGGACCAAGGGGCTGCTGCTTCTCACCCATGGAAACACGACTGTAAGGTACCTCCCGGAGATTTTGCCGACCGCGTCGAAGCTTATGAATAGCAGTCCGATCACGACAAAGCCGAAGAGAAGCTTGTAGAGAGTCCGCTTGTATTCAGTGGGCTTGGCCCAGGTCTTGACCCACTGCGCCAGCAGTGCGAATACAGTGCCTCCTATCAGGGCAAGCCCGATTGGGTTTGTCACTATTGATGGACCCGGACGAGGGAGAGCGGCACTCGCCAGGATCGCCCCTGCCGTGAACGTTACGATTGCAGGAGTCAGCCCTGAGAGCTCCAGGTCGACGAAGGGGAGTAGCAGAAAGAGAATCCCGTACGCTGCGGTGAAGTAGTCGCCGCCGCCCCAGGCTGTGT
This sequence comes from Nitrososphaerales archaeon, assembly GCA_030040055.1. Taxonomy (GTDB): domain Archaea; phylum Thermoproteota; class Nitrososphaeria; order Nitrososphaerales; family Gagatemarchaeaceae; genus UBA183. The sequence continues at coordinate 6,372 of JASHUK010000155.1, forward strand.
TGGCGTAGCCCATTAGAAGCCCCGCGAGAAGACCGCGAAGCACCTTGCTTCTGACGCTCCTTTCTTTGTCGAAGACCGAGAGCATGAAGTAGCTCGCGCCGACGAAAAGAAGTAGCGCGAGAGGTTCTGACTTGAACCAGCCCAGGTTGCCTCTTTCAATCAGAGGAGGAGAGACAGCGAATATCATGGCGGCGAAGAGCCCCGCCGCATCACCGGCTATCCTCCTGACAAGAAAGTAGAAGAGAACGGAAGTCACTGCCCCGAAGAAGACTGGAAGTAGGATTAGCAGGTCGTAAACAGTGATTTGGATTCCGAAGATGTTGTGGACTAAAAAGTACGCGAAGGCGCCGGTGAGGTCGAGACCCCCCTGCGAAGTCGCGGCGACGTTGCGACCGTATGGGAACCATGTTTGTATGTCGTGCCAATAAAAGTAACCTTGCTGTGAGTGGCAGGTCCCGTCTAGGACCGCCGGGGTGCACCCCGAAGGATTGTTGAAGAGCGCGTAGAACAGGCCGTGTTGCTCCGCGAGTGTGACCACGTGAGACGTGACGTAGTAGTCCCAGTATGGGTCGAACTCGTTCAGATAGAAGCCGTATTTGGCTGCATAAGCCCTGATCAGCACGGCGATGGTGAAGACCATAGTAAGAACAAGGCTAATCATTACTGCCCGTCTTGAGACGGTTGGCCTCGTGATTAGCGACCGTAGTCCGCCCAGCAGCGACCCCAAGACTGGGGGTCGACCCCCAATCGCGTAATTAAACGCTCCGGGGTCTTGAGACGCTTTACTTCAGGGTCGCCAAGTGCTCCGCGTAGTCCTTCGCAGTGAGCAGATTCCTCCACTCAGACCTGTCGCTTGGCTTGAGCTCGGCTATCCACCCTTCGTGGTAAGGCGACTTGTTGACCATCTCCGGGTGGGAAGTCAGCTCTTCGTTTACGGTGGTGATGGTCCCAGAGAGAGGAGAAAACAGTTCCGAGACAGCCTTTATCGACTCGACAGTTCCCAAAGTCTTGAACTGAGTCACGCTGTCGCCTGACTTCGGCAAGGTCACATAGACCACGTCGTTTAGGGTCTTTGCAGCATAGTCGGTTATCCCGATTCTGACAGTGCCGTTCGTCTCTTTGGCCCACTCGTGCTCCTTTGTGTAGAGCAGATCGTCGGGAATCTGATAGCCGGAAGACCCCATCCGTCGGGCGCTGCCGACACACCCTTGTTAAGGTTGTGCGTGGCGTTTCCAACCGTAGACAGTTTCGTCGTAAAAAGGAGGCGTTGTCAGACGCGCCTCCTCCGACGACCCTCTAACAGAAACTGCTACCTTACCGCCTGGCGCCGAGAGTTCGGCCTTCACCCGGCATAGACCTATTCCTTTTCTGAGCACGGGAGAGAAGGTCCCGCTCGTAATTGTTCCGACTGACGTGTCTGACGCATCGAGAACGTCGAACCCGTGCCGGGGAATCCCTCTGTCGAGGACGACCCCGCGCCTTGCCAAGGGAATTGCGGACATCCTCAGAAGTTCGATTGCCTCGGACCCGACGTAACCCGTCTTTCCTGAAGTCAGGAGCCATTGCAGACCTACCTCGAAGGGATTAGTCCCTTGGTCCATGTCTGATCCGTGGAGGAGAAGTCCAGCCTCCAGCCTCAAGGTGTCCCTAGCCGCCAGTCCGCAAGGTGCCGAGGATTTGGACAGCTGTTCCCAGACCCGTAGTGCATTCTCTGGTCGCTCCACCGTGGCGTCGCGGACAATTATTTCGAACCCGTCTTCGCCTGTGTAGCCGCTTCTTGATACGACCGCCGCCTCGCCCAGTACCTCGGTCTCAGCGCAACGGAGTCTCTTGAGCTCCCTGAGGGGTAGTGGAGTTAGGGGTTGGAGCACCTCTTGGGCATGCGGCCCTTGCAGGGCAATCATCGCCGTCTTGCCCGTGATGTCGACGAGTTGGACCCCCGAAGGCAAGTGCTCCGACATGTTCTCGATGTCGGCAGACGCGTTTGCTGCGTTGACTACGAGTATGAATTCTGTGTCGGAGATTTTGAGCGCGACCAAGTCGTCGACTATGCCCGCCCGTTCATTTAGCAGAAGAGTGTAGAGCGCCTTTCCCGCTGGCTGAGGCCCTACCTTGGTGGGGAACTGTTTCTCAAGATATTCCTGAGTCCCATCTCCTGTGACCAATAGCCTGCCCATGTGAGACACGTCAAAGAGTCCCGCCTTGGTTCTCACAGCCATGTGCTCTTCTGTCGTCGTCGTATACCACAATGGCATCTCGTATCCGGCGAACTCGGTCAGCTTTGCGTGGTCCTTGTGATACCCGAAGAGCTGCGTGGTTTTCGGCACGACGTTCGACAGCCTTGGTTTCTATTTAAACGGGAAAAGGACCACGTCTTCTCCTCCGGGGGCGATACCGTTTTAGGAGGCGGTCGCCAGCCTCCATCTATGACCTATGAAATGGCCTGCGTATCGTGTGGATACCAGTTCTATTCTGGCTTCGATATGAAGTCCCCGAACGACGTCCTCAAGGCGGTCGACTTCAAGTGCAAGAACTGCGGGGAGAGGCTGTCGAGCAGCAAGTTCACCGTAGAAGTCCGCAAGACAGATGGATCATTCTTCTAGATGGAAAGGGACGCCAACGAGGGCGCCTCAAACGCAAGACGCACTCTGGTCATCTGCGAGAAGCCGGACGCCGCCCGAAGGATTTCGGGCGCACTGTCGAACCACGAAGCCCTGAGATTCACCGCCGATGGAACTGAGTTCTTCCAGTTTAGGAGTGGGTCTGAAGAATTCGTCGTCTGTTCTGCATTGGGACACTTATATGCGCTCGCGGATCCATTCAATGAACGCTCGGTATATCCTGTGTTCGATGCGGAATGGTTTCCGTCTGACAGAGCGGACAGGAAGCCATCAGGCGGTTCGCGTAGGATAGCAGCGATAGGGAGACTCGCGACCTCGGCAGATCGAGTCGTCAACGCATGTGACAATGACCCGGAAGGCGAGACCATTGGGTTCAATGTCCTCCGCTACGCCTGCCATGGAAGGGAGACGGATGCGTTGAGAGCCCAGTTCTCGACCTTGACAGACGCCGACTTGGTTCGGGCATTCGAAAAGCTAGGACGAGAACGAGGGGGGTTGGCCATGGCAGGGAGGGCGAGACACTTCGTCGACTTCGCATGGGGCGTCAATCTTTCCAGAGCGCTCTATCACACGGTCGCCAACGAAGACCGACGCAGAGGAGTGAGCATCGGAAGGGTCCAGGGGCCGACACTAGGGTTCCTCGCAGAGCGAGAACGCCAAATACGCGAGTTCATCTCCTTGCCGTACTGGCACGTGGATGTCCTGCTCGAGAGCCAAGCAGGACAGATAGTGGCGAAGTACGAAAGGGGAAGGTTCAGAGAGAAGTCCCAAGCGACCAAGGTTAGGGACGACTGCGAAGGCAAGTACGGCGTCGTGGCAAAAGTGAAGGAAGGCACTGCCAGTGTGAAGCCGCCTCCGGCATTCAACCTCGGAGACCTCCAGAGCGAAGCTTACAAGCGACTAGGCCTCTCACCGTCTGCGACAGCCCAAGCTGCGCAGAAGCTGTATCTGGCCGCATTGATTTCCTATCCGAGAACCGACAGCCAAAGGTTACCGCGGTCGATAGGATACTATGCAATTCTTAGAAGCCTGAGCGGGGCGCCTCGATATGCCCGGCCAGCTTCTGAGGCGCTTCGAAGGCATTCCAGTCCTGTCCAAGGTGCCAAGTCTGACCCAGCACACCCTGCAATCTATCCCACCGGAGGGAGATACAGAGGAAGACTCCGGGGAAGGGAGGCTGCAATCCTGGATCTGGTGACTAGTAGGTTCCTCGCGGCGTTCGGGCAGCCCACGGTCTTCGAAGTCGTCTCGACGCGAATTGACTGTGAAGGGCATAGTTTCACGGTCGACAGCCGGGAGGTGTTGTCCTCAGGATGGATGGAAGGTAGCAAAGAGAGTTCACAAGGTTATGGTGCCCCACGGCTCGCCGAAGGGCAGCGAGTCGAGATACTCGAAGTGAGGGTCCACGAAACGCGTGACCAAAAGCCTCCGCGATACAACCAGGGTACTCTGCTGGCTAGGATGGAAAGTGAAAGTATAGGGACGAAGAGCACTAGGGCAGATATCATTTCGACACTGGTCAGTAGAGGATATGCGACGGAGGGGAACATGGTCCTCAGGGAGCTCGGTTTCTCTGTGGTCGAGAACATGAAGCGGCACGCACCGGAGATCCTCGAGACGCGCATGACGCGCGAAATAGAAGGGAGACTGGAGGGCATTGCGGACCTGAGCGCCGGGTCAACGGAGGAACGGGAGATGCTGCGCGACGCAGTACGGTCGATTTCGTCTCAGATCATGGCGATTGGGTTCGTGGGGACGGAGCCACGCGCAGTCAAGCAGGTCGTTGCAAGGATCCCCCCTCGGACCCTTGTGCTAGCTAGGTGCCCAAGTTGTAAGGTAGGGGAACTTAGAGTTGTAAGGTCGAGGAAATCGGGGAAGAGATTCGTCGGGTGCTCCAATTACGAAAATGGATGCCGGGCCTCCGCGCCCCTTCCTCAGAAGGGGAGGGTCCTCCCGACCGCGGTCAACTGCGCGCACTGCTCGTGGCCGATTGTATTGGTGATAAGGAGATCGAGGTGGAGACTCTGTGTGAACATGAGTTGCCCGGGCAGGAGTCTGGAGTCTGGCTCTGGGAAAGGGGGTTCATCGTAACTTGGCTTCAAGTGATGCCTCAGGTTGACTTTCTGACGACGGACGACGGCTACTTGCAGATGTCCTGAGGACCACGATGAAGAATGCCCCCGCAATCTTATAGCGAACCCCAAAATGGCATGGTCGGGCAGCGAGAATGATACGCGAGATGTTCCAAAGGGGATACGACTGGGTGTCTGGAATCGGTACTGGTATCGTAGGCGCAGTGTCGAAGTCCGTTAACGGCCGTGGAGGAGTTATACAAGTCGTGTATGTGATCGGGCTGACTGCACTAATGGCAGGGTTCGTCAATGCCATTATCACCCCGGTTCCCAATCAAGGAGTGATCATCTACGCAGGGACCGGTTCGGAAGCAATACCCGAAGCGGTGATTAATTCGCTGGTCATCCTCCTAGGAGGTGTGGGCATCTATCTCGTCTACCTGAGCGGCAGGCAGACGACCAATCCCAGGAATGTCAACTTGTATCTGATGGTCGCCCTTCTACTGATAGCGGTATCGATAATCACCGGGATAGACATAGCCAACCTCAAGGGATACTGACGAAAGCGACCCCGTCTGCCCAAGCCAGTCCGCGCATATGCGTAAGCAGCAGACCCCCCTCCACTGCCTTTACTGAAACAGATGCGTCAGACATGTCATGGAGTTGATACCCTTCCCTGGGGGTTGGCCAGCCTCTCTGGTACATGGTGAGAATCGCACACGCGTTCTCTGCCGAAGCGTATGCCGCAAAGGCGGCCATCATGAATGCCAAAGACCTCCCTCTCGCCCTGCGGCTCTCCAGAGACAGGATGTGGTTCATGGTGTTGACGCTGTCTACAATTAGGTACCGTCCGCTGC
>JASHUK010000156.1 GCA_030040055.1 Nitrososphaerales archaeon
AAGGAGAACGTCAGGTGTCCACTTGGAGATTGCCAACGTGGCAGACTTCTCCATCGACTTTCCCTTACCGCGTTTGCCTTTAAGGGCTTTACCGGAACTCATTTTCAGCCGGTGGGAGGCTTCCCCGAAGTTAATCTTTGTCCCACAGTTGGCCTAAAGTCAAGCTTCCATGCGCCTCTTGGCGGTTTGCCTCGCTCTTCTCTTTCCCGAGTCTGACCTTCGAGTTTCCGCCGCGAAAGAGGTCTGTATCTGAGCCTCTCTTAATCGCCTTTCTGGTTCGAGCAGGAGTGTCGGAAGCACTCTCCCCACCCCTTGACTTCAACGCATGGGTGCCACTCCTGAGCTCACCTGACTGCAGGACCATTTAGACACACGTTGACTTCCTCGCCCCACTGATTCTCTGAGTCCCTCCCCTCCATGCTTCATTGTTCCTGACTTCCCTGATTCGACTAGGCTCCCACTTCCGGTGACGCTACAGTTTTTATAGACTCCGAGAAGGGTGCTTCAAGAAACATGGCCGGTTCCCCCAGAGGAGAGTTCGCCGCCAGACAGGTGGCCAAGAAGCGTCAGAGGCTCCGCTGGAGCAACAAGTGGTACAAGAGGAGGAAGCTGGGCCTCGAATACAAGTCGGACCCGCTGGAAGGGGCGCCGCAGGCGAGGGCGATTGTGCTCGAAAAGGTCGGAATAGAGTCAAAACAGCCGAATTCGGCGATTCGCAAGTGCGTCCGGGTCCAGGTTGTCAAAAACGGCAAGCAGGTGACCGCGTTCCTTCCCGGGGACGGGGCGCTGAACTTCGTCGACGAGCACGACGAAGTGGTCTTGCAGGGGATTGGCGGCTCGATGAAGAGGGCGATGGGGGACATACCTGGAGTCCGGTGGACGGTCTTCAAGGTCAACGGGGTATCGCTCAATGAGCTGGTCTACGGTAGGAAGGAGAAGCCCAGAAGATGAGCCGGCAGTCGCTGGAGTACCCCAACCTCCTCCTGTGGGGGCGGTGGGACACGTCGAAGGTCCAGGTGACCGACCCCGGGCTCGCCAACGTGATCTACCTGAGGCCGGCGCTCGTCCCCTGGAGCGGCGGCAGGCACGAGCACAAGAAGTTCGGGAAGACCAGGGTGAACATAGTCGAGAGGCTGGTCAACGAGATGACGCACTTCGGCAAGAAGTACGCCAAGAACACCGGGAGGATGGGGGGGAAGAAGCAGCGGGCGCTGAACATCGTGAAGTCCGCCTTCGTGATAATCGAGCTCAAGACCGGGCAGAACCCCGTCCAGCAGCTGGTGAGGGCGATCGAGAACGCGTCGCCGAACGAGGACACCACCAGGCTGAGCTACGGAGGGGTCGTCTACCACCAGTCGGTCGACATCTCCCCCGTCAGGCGCGTCGACCTGGCCCTGAGGTTCATCTCTGAAGGGGTGCGCGAGGCTGCCTTCGGGTCGCCCAAGAGCGTCGAGGAGGTCCTCGCGGAGGAGATAATCGGCGCTGCGAGCGGGGACGCCAACAGCCACTCAGTCCGGAAGAGGAACGAGCAGGAACGGGTCGCTATGGCGTCCCGGTAGACGCGTCCTTCTCGTCTTCCTTCCTCGTGGCCAAGCCGCGGAGTTCGTTCTCAAGCTCCGGGGGCTCAGCGACGAGCGCGTACGGGTCAGAGAGGAAGTGCCTCACGAGCTGGAGTATCTCGCCGGTACGAAACTTCTGCAGCCGGTGGGACATCGTGAACTCCTGGGAGGGGTCCCTGGCCACGGGGCTGAGGACCTCCAGCCGCGAGACGCCAATGGCGTCCCTCAGGAGGTACCCGGCCTTCAGCTGGGTGACCATGTCGTCCTCGGCGTAGACTATCAGGGTGGGCTTCCTCAGCTTCTGCAGGGGCTTCAGCTGGGACTTGTCGTAGGCGCTTGAGATGAGGGTCATCGACCTGACCCCCTCCGGCCAGCTCAGCGCCAGCTCGATGGCCACCTGGCCCCCCCAACCCGCTCCGACGAGGTCGGCGCTCCTGACCGAGAGCCTGTCCAGGAAGTCCCTCATCGCGTGCGCCTGCACGCGGTAGTCGGGGGTCTCCATGGGGACCGACGACTTCCCATACCCTATCAGGTCCGGGATGATCAGCGAGCGCGCGTCTCCGAGGGGGAGCATCGGCTCCCAGGCCCTCCAGGACTCCCTCTTGTCGCTCCCGTGGAGCAGAAGCATGGTGTCCCCGCTGCCGGCGGTGGCGTAGTTGACGCTGAATTCCCCTGCCTCGACCAGCTTCTCGGTCGCCTGCAACAGTCCTCGCCGCTCCGTCTGCCCTTTCAAACCTTGCGCCGCTGGGCGAACGCCGCCTCGAACGCCGTCCTGTTAGCCTCCTCGACCTCTCGTTCGGCAAGGACCCCCTTCCCGGTCAGCATCCGTATCTCCCCCCGTAGGTTGGTGGTGAGCATCTCCGGACCGTCCGTGTTTATCGTGAACCTGACCCTGCGGGACTTCAGCGCGGCGAAGACGCGCTTGAGCTCCCCTATGTCCTTGACCACCCCGGTCTGGAGGTTGGATGTGGGGCAGACCTCCAGGACGGTCCCCCGCTCCCTGAGCAGGTCCATCGTCTTCTCGTCCTCGGAGGCCCTGACGCCGTGGCCGATCCGGTCCGGCTCGAGGTGCTCGACCACATCCCTCACGGAGGAGGCGCCCTCGTCCTCGCCTGCGTGGACCGTCAGCCCCAGGCCTTCCCTGCGGGCCTTCCTGTAGAGCTGCTTGAGCGACGAGTACCTGAAGCCCTTCGAGTACGGCCCTGCCACGTCCACCCCGACCACCCCACGTGCCGCGTACTTCGCGGCCTTCTCGACCAGCACCTCGTTCTGCCGGAGGCTGAACCCCCTGTCGAGGCACACTATCAGCCCCGTCTTCACCGGGTACTCCAGCTCGGCCCTGTCGAGGCCCCTCACCGCCGCCATCATGATGTGGTCGAGGTCCTGCTCCCCTCCCCTGTTCCTCTTCATGGGATTGAACCGCAGCTCCAGGAGGGTGATGTTGTTCTTGCGGTACGCTCCCGCTATCGTCTGGTACACCGACCGCTCTATCGCCGTCGGGCTGGACTGTATGAGTTCAGTCCACCTGAAGAGGTCGAGGTACCCCTTGAAGGACTTGGCCCTGCCTGGCCTCACCGTCACCAGGTCCACGAACCTCCAGTAGTTCTTCGTCGGTAGCCTGATCCCCTGCGCGTGCGCCACCTCCCACATCACCGACGGGTCGACCGAGCCTCCGAGGTGAACGTGCAGCTCGGCCAGCCGGGTGTTGGGGCCTATTCCGGGCAAGGTCCTTCACTGGGGCTCGATCGTCGCAGGCGGCTTCGAGGATACCGAGTAGGCGACGCTCACGACCCCCTCGACCTCGTTGGTCACCCTGCCGGACATCTTCTGTATCACGTCGGCGGGGAGCCTGGCCCAGTCCGCGGTCATCGCGTCCACCGACTCCACCACCTTTATCGTAAGTTGCATCCCCGTCCTCCTCGAGTCTCCCAGCACCCCCGTCACTGTGTCGTCTCCGACGTACGCGAAGGCCTGCCAGACCTTCTCGTAGAGACCCTCCTCTCTTAGGACCTCCTCCACGATGCGGCTCCCTTCCCTGCACGCCGTCAGCTTGGAAGGAGTGACCTCGCCCAGGACCCTCACGGCTAGCCCGGGGCCGGGGAACGGGTGGCGCCACAGGACGCTCCTGGGGAGTCCGAGCAGGGACCCCATCGCCCTGACCTCGTCCTTGTAGAGCTCCTTGAGCGGCTCGACCACCTCCATCGACAGGCCTGCCGGGAGTCCGCCGACGTTGTGGTGGGTCTTGATCACCGAGGCCGGGGCGGACGACCTGCCGCTCTCGATGACGTCCGGATACAGCGTCCCCTGGGCGAGGTACCTGAACGGGCCCTCCTTCTTCGCGAACTCCTCGAACACGTCTGCGAACGCCTTGCCCACTATCTTCCTCTTCTGCTCGGGGTCGGCTTCACCCTTCAGCGCAGACAGGAACCTGGCGGAGGCGTCGACGAAGGAGACCTTCACTCCCATCCCTCCTGAGAGGAACTTCCTCACTTCGTCCGCCTCTCCAGCGCGGAGAAGCCCCGTGTCGACGAACACGCACTCCAGCCTTCTTCCCACGGCCTTCTGGAGTATCGCAGCGGTCACGGACGAGTCGACCCCTCCCGACACCGCGCAGAGGACCCTCCCGTCCAGCCGCGACAGCTCTTCGAGCGAGTCTTTCAGGAAGCCCTCGATGCTCCAGCCCTTCTTGGCGCCGCAGACCCCGATCGCGAAATTGGAGAGCACGACGTCCCCCCCTTCGGTGTGCGAGACCTCGGGGTGGAACTGGACGCCGAAGTGCCTGCCGTCGTCTGACCTAACGGCCGCGTAGGGAGAGTTGTCGCTCCTGGCCAAGACCTGCAGCGTCGGCGGGACGCGCGTCGCAGAGTCGGTGTGGCTCATCCAGCACGCTATCCTCTCCTTGCCGAGCCCGTCGAAGATGCCTCCGGCCGACAGGATGTCAACCTCCGACCTGCCGTACTCCCTCCGGTCGGCCCTGATGACGTCGCCTCCGTGGGCCTCGACCAGGAGTTGGTACCCGTAGCAGATCCCCAGCACCGGGACTCCGCCCTTGAGCACGGCCGGGTCGGGCTTCGGCGCTGCCGGAGAGTACACGCTCTCCGGGCCCCCCGAGAGGACCACCCCGGCGACGCCCGCCCGCTCCAGCTCCGACAGCCGCGTGTCGAAGGGGAGGAGCGCCGAGTAGACCCCGAGCGCCCGGATCCTCCTGCAGATGAGGTGAGCGTACTGGCCCCCGAAGTCCAGGACGGCTATCCCGCCCCTGAGGCGGACGTCCTCGAGGGGGTTCACTGCTTGATCTCCAGCGAGTGGGCGCCGAGCTCCCCGGCCCCTATCGCCGACATCGCCCCGAACGCAGCCACCTTCCACATGTCCTCGACGCTGGTCGCACCGGCGTATCCGAAGGCGGCCCTGAGGCCGTTCTGCATCCTGTCCACGACGTCCTCCGCCTTCCCGACGTATGGGACGTAAGCCTCCACCCCCTCGTCGAGCCCCTTGGCCGGGACCGAGTACCTGTCCATGGCGAACCGTACCTTCCGCGCGGCCGCGCTCGCCATCCCCCTGTGGGTCTTGTACTTCTTCCCGTCCCGCACGATGATCTTGCTGGGCGCCTCGTCGGTGCCCGCGAGCATTGAGCCCAGCATCGCGCTGGACGCGCCGGCCGCGATCGCCAGCGCCGCGTCCCCGGGCCCCCTGATGCCTCCGTCCGCTATCACCGGCACGCCTAGCTTGCGCTCCGCCACCCCGCTCGCCACCTCCGCCACCGCGTAGAGGGTGGGGGCGCCCACCCTGGTCACTTCGGCCGTGATGCATATCGAGCCCGAGCCTATCCCGGCGCGGAACCCGTCGACCCTCGGCAGCTCGTCGGCTATGTCCAGCACCGCCCCCTTCGCCCCGACGTTCCCCGCCACGAAGTCGCCGCTAAGGTCGGGCAGCACCCTCCTGGCGGCCGCGATCACCTTCGAGTTGTGGAAGTGCGCGACATCGGCCACGAGGAAGTCAGCGACCCTGTCGAGGGACCTGCACCGGTCGGGGTCGAG
>JASHUK010000157.1 GCA_030040055.1 Nitrososphaerales archaeon
GAGCCTTCCACGAGGACCTACTCGAGCTTCCAGATAGCCGGGGAGAACCTCGGGCTGAAGGTGGCCGGGTTCTCTAACGTCTCGGCGTCCTCCGTCTCGAAGGGGGAGACCCTCTACGACACGATCAAGATGTTCGAGGGCTACGGGACGGACTGCTTCGTCATAAGGCACAGCATGATGGGGGCGGCCAGGTTCGCGGCCGAGTCGACGGACGTCCCGGTCATCAACGCGGGGGACGGCAGCAGGGAGCACCCGACCCAGGCCATGGTCGACCTCTACTCCATCAGGAAGGACTTCGGCAAGCTCGACGGGCTCAAGGTGGGGATCCTCGGCGACCTGAAGTATGGGAGGACCGCCTCGTCTTTGGCCTACGCGCTTGCGAACTACGACGCAGAGGTGTGCTTCATCGCGCCGGACGCGCTGCAGATTCGCCCCGAGGTCGAGCTCTTCCTGAACCAGAGGGGGAGCAGGTTCAGCAAGGAGTCAGACCTCAATTCGGTCGTAGGCTCGCTGGACGTCCTCTACGTGACCAGGATTCAGAAGGAGAGGATACCCGACCCGACGGAGTTCGAGAGGCTGAGGGGCCTCTACCAGGTCAACCTCGCCACGCTGAGGGAGGCGAAGCCGTCGCTGAAGGTCTTCCATCCGCTTCCGAGGGTGGACGAGCTGGCCTCGGAGATCGACGGGACAGAGTTCGCGCGGTACTTCAACCAGGCGGCCGTGGGGCTGCCGCTGAGGATGGTCCTGCTGAGCCTGCTGCTTGGAGGTGCGAGCTAGACGCAGGAGAAGGGCGCCGAGAAGGGGATGCTCGTGCGGAAGCTGGAGGAAGGGACGGTCGTCGACCACATCCCGGACTGGAAGGCCCAGACGGTGTCGAAGGTCCTCCGCCTCGACAAGCTCGCCAAGATGCAGTCCGAGACGTCGGTCGCCATACTTCAGAACGTCGTCAGCAAGACGCTCGGGAGGAAGGACGTCATCAAGATAGACAGGTGGCTGGTCGACGAGAAGGAGGCCGACATACTCTCCCTCATCTTCCCCACCATCACAGTGAACTACATAGACGACTGGAAGGTCTCGAAGTACACCCCGAAGGTCCCGGACGTCATCGAAGGGAGGATAAGGTGCCCGGAGGTGAACTGCGTCTCCAACTCTGAGCGGGAACCCGTCGTCTCGAAGTTCTCCACGCTGAAGCGTGAAAGGCGGCTGCAGTGCCACTACTGCGACACGACCGTCCCCCTCGAGCGGATACCTGACCTGGTCAGGGCCTAGCCTTGGAGTACGACCTGGTGGTCGAAGGGAGGGTGGTGCTGCCTGGTTCCGTGAAAGACGCGCAGGTCGGCATCAGAGACGGAAGGATATCGGCCGTGAAGAGGCAGGGGCTCAGAGCGGAGAGGACCATACGGGCCCCGGACTCGTGCCTCGTGTTCCCCGGGTTCATCGACTCGCACGTGCACTTGCGGGAGCCAGGCTGGGAGTACAAGGAGGATATCCGGTCGGGGACCCTGGCTGCTGCGCATGGGGGGGTGACGACCGTCTTCGACATGCCGAACAACCCGACCCCAACCACGTCTCCGGTGGCCCTCGACCGGAAGAGGAGGCTGGCTGAGTCGAAGGCGAAGGTCGAGGTCAGGTTCTTCGCCGGGGTGACAGACGCGAACCTAGCCCAGCTCAGACTAATGGCGCCTTCGGCGGTCGGGTTCAAGGCGTACCTGGCCAGGAGCACGGGCGACCTCGTGCTCTCCAACGGCGGGCTCGCGAAGGCGATCCCGGAAGTCGGGGCCACAGGGAAGCCCTTCAGCCTCCACTGCGAAGACCAGGCCATCATCGACTCAAGGGCGTCGAGCAGGTCGTCATACGCAGACCTTCGCCCCCCCGAGGCCGAGGTCGCTTCGGTGCGAGAAGTGGTGGGAATGGTGAGGAAGGACGGAGGGGTGCGCGCCAACATCTGTCACGTCTCGACGGCGGAGGCTCTCCGGCTGGTGGAGGGCTCCGGGGGGTCCGGGCACAGGGTGCACTGCGAGGCGGCCCTGCATCACCTGTTCTTCACCAGGAAGGACCTGGACGGGAACCCCCTCCTGAGGACGAACCCGCCCCTCCGGGGAGAGTCTGACAGGGTCGCCCTGCTAGAGGGCTTGGTCGGGGGGTCCGTCAACTCGCTGGTGACCGACCACGCGCCACATACCCGGGAGGAGAAGCTGTCCGAAGGGCTCGCCGGGGTGCCCGGCCTGGACGACTACGGCCACGTGGTAGCCTGGCTTGTCATGAGGGTCGGCGTCGACCCTCTTGTCGTCTCCCGGGCGTGCTCCTCTGACCCCGCGTCGTTCTTCGGGCTGCCTGACAGGGGAGAGGTGGCCGTCGGTAGAAGGGGAGACCTGACCGTTCTGGACCTGAAGAGCCCGCAGAGGGTGGCGGAGGGAGAGCTACAGACGAAGTGCGGATGGTCCCCCTACGAGGGGTTCGAGTTCCCGGGTGGAGCCAGATGGACGGTGTCCGGCGGCAGAGTCGTGCTCGATGACGGGCAGCTCGAAGTATAAGCGGGTCACTGCGCTGTGCCCGACGCCGCAGGCTTCGTCTGCGGAACGGCCATGGGCTTGCGCCCCGCGACGAGCTCTATGACGACGAGGAGCACAATCGCGATTAGAAGGAAACCGAGCACGTAGGTTGGGCGTAC
>JASHUK010000014.1 GCA_030040055.1 Nitrososphaerales archaeon
CTGCCGGACCTCCTCGCAGAGCGGACCAGCTCCTGGTCGCTCCCCTGGCGCCAGTAGACGGTGTCGAAGCCGAGTATGCGCAGTTTCCGCGCCAGGGACCCAAGCATAGCGTCCGCGACCAGCCCCGCAGGGCTGTGGCGGGGCGTGGGCCCCCCTGCCTTCGGCTCCGGCGTCACCGGGTGGTCTCCGCAGACTTCACCGTTTCGTACAGGCGCCTCGCGGCAGGATCCTTTACGAAGTGGTCCCTTATCGGCGCTATGAACCCGTCGAGCGACTCGCCCACGCCCCTCTTGAGGTCCGCGGGATGGAGCGTCCCGGCACGGAAGGAGTCCTCCAGCTCGCGGTACGAGAAGAACTCCGCGTCGCCCCCGTACTTCTCGGGCCTCTCGACCTTCAGAGACTTCGCCTTCCTGAAGACTATGTACCTTGCGTACTCCAGCGGCGCGTTGCCTTCGACGACCTTGGCCGGACAGTAAGCCGAGCCGATCTTCGCGAGTATCTGCTCCTTCGTGTCGTGGACGTAGATCGACGTCTCTGGCTTGCTCTTGCTCATCTTGCTGGCGATCTCGAGGTCCAAGGCTGCGTCCTCGTCGTAGCCCTCCGTCTCCTTCCTCCCCTGGAGGCCGATGAGCATGTGGTGGTGGACGGCGACTGGCTTCTTCCACTTCAGTCTCACTGCCACCTCTCGCGCCAGCACGTTGGCCCTCCTTTGGTCCAGCCCTAGCTGGCAGATGTCGACGTCCAGCCAGAACACGTCGGCCACCTGCATCATCGGGTAGAACAGCTGGGCGGTCTGGATGAGCTCCTTCGAGGTCCTCCCCATGATCGTGACTGCCCTCTGGGTCCTGGCGAGGGTCGAGTTCTGGGCGACGGTCACCACCCTCTTCCAGTAGTCGACGTCCTTCACGGCGTCGCTGGTCCAGAGCACGTCGACCTTCCCCATGTCGACCCCCGCGGCCTTCCAGACTTCGACGAAGTACCTCCCGACCTCCTGGATCTTCTCGAGGTCTCCTCCCATCTTGTTGTTGACCCACCCGAACCAGTCGGCGATCCAGAGCTTCATCCTGACCCCGGCCTTCTGCATCTCGTCGACGAGGATTGGCCGGAGGACGCCGAAGGGCAGGTGAGCCAGCCCGCTGGGCTCGAACCCGTCGTAGGCGGTAGGGCGGTCGTTGGTCTCGAGGAGTGTCCTGAGCTCCCCTTCCGTGATGATCTCCTCTCCGACCGACCTAACGTGGCTCAGCCTCTCTTCTAGGTCCAACCCCGCTCACACCGCCACTGTTGCGATAAAACCGTTCAGCGGGTCTGCCTGCTCATCGACAGTGCGGCTACGGTGAAGCCGAACACGAGGAGCGCGTTCGCCTGGTGGACGGTGACCAGCCACGGCGGCTCGACGGTGACGACCACCGCGGCCCCCAGCGCCACCTCCAGGATGATCAGAAACGTGGCGACGTAGAGCGAGCGGCGGACGGCCGGGACACCGTCCTTGTCTCTCCAGAAGAGAAAGGTCGTGATGAAAAGGAAGAGCGAGGAGAGCGACGCGAGCAGCCGGTGGCTGTACTCAGCCACGGGGCCCAGTTCGGCCGGTGGGAGGAGATGACCGAGGCACAGAGGGTAGTCCTGGCCGAGGCTGCTGCCACAGTCCGCCCCGTAGTTCCCGACCGTCACGAAGGCGCCGACTGTCAGCAGCGCGAACAGGGACACGACCGTGAGCACGAGCAGGGCGTCCCTCGTCTTCAAGGAGCCTCCTCCGCCGGGGCTCGGGTCTTAAGGGTTCTAGGCGGCCCTGAACAGAGAGTCCAGTTTCTGCTTGTAGACGGCAGCGGGGACCGCGCCGATCACGATGTCCTGTACCTTCCCTTTCGCGAAGAACATGACGGTCGGGATGCTCATGATCCCGAACTGGGCAGCCAGCTCCTGGTTGTCGTCCGTGTTCACCTTGACGAACTTCGCGCGCCCGGCGTAGTCCTGCGAGAGCTGCTCGAGCAGGGGTGAGACGGCCCTGCACGGGCCGCACCAGTCGGCGTAGAAGTCCACCACGACCGGGGCCGCCGACTTCACGACGACGTCTTGGAACCGGGACCCTTCTATCTTCTCAACTGTTTCGGACATTCCTTTCGAGTGTCGGCGAGTCCCCCCTTATAATTTCTGTCCCTCGGCGCCGGAGGGGGCCTCCTCCATCAGGCTGTCTGGGCTCCGCTCGGCCGCGGGGCCACCCTCGTGTCTCATCCTGAAATCGGCCATGGACGCCACTGTCAGGCGCTTTGAGGCCGCGGAGTACGTGGCGACCGTCGAGTCCCGTATGGTCTCGGCCACGAGCCGGGGGAAGTCGTACTCGGCCGAGAGCCTGGAGACGTCCTGCTCCCCCACCCTGGTCCTGGGATGCCTCGTCACGATGGCGCAGCAGTCCTTGTAGTCCTCTATCGAGAGCTCGTAGGTCCCTATCCTCCTCGCGAGCTGGACGACTTCCTCCTTGTCGTACCCCAGGAGGGGCCTCAGGGTCGGCAGCGAAGAGCCGGCGTCTATCGCCCTCATGTTCCATATCGTCTGGGAGGCTGCCTGCGCAAGGGAGTCCCCGGTCGAGATCGCCGTAGCCCCGAAGCCCGGGGCCAGCGCCTCGGCGGTCAGGCGCATGAACCTCCTGAAGAGCGACGGTTCCACTCCGGAGGGCGAGCCTGCGGTGGCCAGCTGGTAGCCGGCGAAGGGGACGAGCACTAGGGTGCTCCTGTGCGAGTAGGCGGTCAGGACTTCCACCAGCTTCGCCACCTTGCTAGAGGCGGCCACCTCGGGGGACGGGGCCAGGTAGAAGTGGACGTACACCGGCACGGTCCCCCGCTTCATCATCAGCCAAGCGGCGACGGGGGAGTCGATGCCCCCGGAGAAGAGGTGCATGGCCCTCCCTCCCGTCCCCACCGGCAGCCCCCCGGCGCCCCGCTCGCGCCCCGTGTAGACCAGGGTGCGGTCCCTCAACACGTCCACGTGTATCCTCAGCCCGGGGTCCGACAGGTCCACCTTCTTCCCCGTCCCGGCGACCACCTCAGCCCCGAGCATCTTCGCCAGCTCCATCGAAGAGGGCGGGGACGACTTGTCGGTCCTCCTGGCGTCGATCATGAACGTCTGCGCGGCCGAGGAACGGGCGGCGGCCATCACCGCCCCACGCGCTTCCTCGTAGCCCTTCCCCAGCACCGAGGCCCTGGCGAACCAGACCACCCCGAAGACCCTGGCGAGGGAGCGACCGACGTCGTCCGGGTCCCCGTCGACGGTGGCGAGGAACCTTCCGTCGACCAGCTCGAGCCGGGCGGGCCCTACGGCGGCCAGCGACCTCGCGATGCTGTGCCTGACGGCCCTCATGAAGTCCGGCCTGTTCTTCCCCTTGAGCGCGACCTCGCCGTAGTGGATCACGTAGGTGGTCTCCATTTCCACTCGCCTCCCGCGCCGCGCGCAAGATAAGGGTACGCGCCCGCGGCCTACACCACGGCAGCCAGCACCGCGACGAGGAAGACGACCGCCAGGTACGGGCTCGAGAACTTGAACGCGAGCCACGCGTTCGACTTCGTGGGGGACCTGAGCAGCTTCAGGTTGGTCGCCAGGAGCGAGGCGTCGAAGATGATGACGACGGCCAGGTAGAGGAAGAGCCCGGTCCCCGAGAGGTAGAGCGAGAAGAGGAGGCTCACCGGGATGAGCAGGAGGGTGTTGGCCACGATGTACTTCGAGGCGGCCACTGGGCCGAGCACGGAGGGCAGCATTGGGATGCCCACCGAGGAGTAGTCGTCCTCGGCGATCACCGCGATGCTCCAGAAGTGAGTCGGAGTCCACACGAACACCAGCAGCCCCAGGACCCAGGCCACCAGCGGGTCGGCCGAAGTCACGGCGTACCAGCCCGCCAGGGCCGCGCAGCTCCCTGCGAAGCCCCCTAGGACAATGTTCCAGCTCGTCCTGGGCTTGAGCCAGAGCGTGTAGACCGGAACGTAGACTATCGCCCCCAGGGCGATGAAGCCCGTGGCGACGAGGTTCAGCGTCAGCCCCGCCACCGTCAGGCCGGCGGCCGCGAGCGACAGGCCGAAGACGAGTGCGTCCGTCCTACGCCTGATGCGGAGGGCCGGCAGGGGCCGGTTCATCGTCCGCTTCATGCGGGCGTCAATGCCGACCTCGAGGTAGCTGTTCACCGATAGAGAGCCCGCGGACACCAGTCCGCCCCCGGCGACGACCCCCGCCAGGACGCGCAGGTCGGGGACCCCCTTCTGGGCGATGAAGGCAGAGGCGACGGCGACCAGCAGGAGGAGCTCGACGATCTTCGGCTTCGTCAGCGCCAGATAGTCCTTGAAACTCATCGGTGGTCCGTTCTTCGGGCGAACCGCCGGCGGCGCGTATTTTGCTTTTGCCGTGCGCTCGGAAACGCTTAAGAAATCAAACGGGCTCGGCCGCCCGTCCCGCGGTAGCTCAGCCTGGTAGAACGCAAGTGCCAATAGCTTCCGGCTGTAGTGGTCGGCTCCAGGCCGACTCGTCCAGCCTATTCAGGCGACAGTAACCGGAGTGTCGTCGGCTCGAAAGGCGTCTCACGACGCCCGGACATCCGACCCGCGGGATTCACAGAGCCACACGGGAAAGCATATTGCGCCATCCGTGGAGGCGAGGCAGCCCGAGATGCGTCCCTGGATTGCCGCGGCCTTTCTTGGAGTCGTCCTGGCCGCCTACGCCCTGTTCTACCTGATCTCCTCGGACGAGTCGCACGGCGTGTCCTCCTTCGGAGTCGTCAACATGGTGGGGCTGGTCGCGGTGGTCGTCGGGATAGTCGCGGCAGGGGCGATCCTCAGAAGGGCCTCTCCGCCGAGGTGAGCTTCCCGGCGGCCCTCGGGGGCGCGGTCGAAGGACGTGGCCTGGGGTGGCCCTTTGCGGGAAAACGCTTAAGACAGCAACGGGCGTGATGCCAACGTCCGTTGGACTCCGAGTTCCTGGCGCTCTCTCTGGTATTCGTCCTCATCGGAGCGACAGGGATCGTCCTCTTCTATGGTCCTCTGACCCCGGCCGGGGACTCCTGCTACTGCTTGATCCCGAGCCCGGAGCCGAGGGCTGCTCAGGGGACGTCCAGCATCTTCCTCATGCTCGGCCTGATCTTCCTTCCGATGGGACTGATGAAGGGGGGGCTCCCCACATTCAGGAGGGGTCCCGGGCCCGCCATCCAGCCCAGGGGAGTCGGCGTCCCTGTCGCCCCTTCGATACCGATTACGAGCGCCAGCATGGTCTGGATAGGAATCCTGCTCGTCGTTGTAGGCGGAGACGCCCTCCTGATACCCGGGTACCTGGTCCTGAAGAGCCTGCTCTTCGAGGCCGGGGGGGGTGGCCTGGCCGCCGTGGGCGTGCTCTCGATCGCGCTGGGCCTGAGGAAGCCGAAAGGCCCGTAGGCGCGTCCAGCAACCGTTTTAACGCGCATTTCGGGAAGGTGCGAAACCCTTGAGCAAGAGTGCGAAGACCAAGGCCAAAAAGAAGGAATCGAAGGTCGAGAAGTCCCCCGAAGAAGCGGAGCGGCCGTCTGGGAGGCCGCCTATGGCTGCAGTGCTGGCCAGGCACGACGGGAGCATGGTGGAACGGGCTGGCCGAGGCTTCTCCGTGGGCGAACTGGCCGGGGCCGCCCTGCCCCTGAGGCTCGCGAGGAAGTGGAATCTCAAGGTGGATGAGATGCGGCGCAGCACGCTTGAAGGCAACGTGAAGTCCCTGAAGGCATGGTGGACACCCCCTGCCCGCAAGGCGAAGCCGGCAGAGGAGTCGAAGCCCGCCCCGAAGAAGGGGCGCGCGAAGAAGCCCGCCTAGGGACCGGACCTAGACATCGCGTAGATGTACTGCTGGGCGTATCCGGCGTAGGCCCCGAACTTCTCCCTCGCCGCTGCGGAGACCCTGAGGTAGTCCCCCCTGCCCAGCCTCGGCTTCTCGTCCTTGGCGAGCCGACGGCCCAGCCCTGTCCCGAGAAGCTCCGGGTAGTGCTCCAGCAGCGCTCTCAGGACCCAGACGTCGATCGGGAACGCCTCGTCCTTCCCGAAGGAGAAGAGGAGCGCGCAGTCCGCGACCTTCGGCCCCACGCCGAGTAGGACCTTGGTCCCAAGAAGCTTACTGAGCAGCGCCTCCCTCGCCTGTTCGTAGTCGAAGAGGGCGACCTCGCCGAGGTCGATCCCCCCCTCGTCGAGGCACTTCGCGATGTGCCGGATGAAAGGGGCCCTGTAGCCGAGCCCGCACTCGCGCAGGTCCTGGGGCGACGCGGCTGCGAGCGCCTCTGGGTCCGGGAAGGCGTGGTACTCCGCGCCCTCGAACTGCAACGGGCGGCCGAACCTCCTGCACAGCTGCGAGACCATCGTCCTTATCCTCGGTATGTTCGAGTTCGTGGCAAGCGAGAACGTCGCCAGGCACTCCCACCTCTCCTGCGACATCAGCCTCATCCCGTAGAACCTCTGCGCCGCGCGCCTCAGGAGGTCGTCCTTCGCGATGGACGCGTAGACGAGCTCGACGTCTTCGTCGAGCCGGAAGTAGGCGCGCATGAAGGAGCTGTCGTGGCGGTCGCTGCTGGTCACGCACCTTAGGGTGTCGCCTTCCTGCCTCGCCTTCACCACCCCTCCTGACACCACCCCGTACCACCACTCCCCCCGGTTGTCCCACCTGAACACCTGCCCGCTCTCGAGGGTGTAGTCCAGGCTGAACGGGGTTTCGAGCCCGACGGTGAAGTCCATCGGCGGCCTTCGGAGTTTTCCTCGGCCCGATAATACCCTTTCGCAGGATGCACTTCAAATACGGTGCGGGGGCCCGAGAAGAGGTGGCGTCCTACAGGGAGCTGACCCCCGCGTCTTCGAGGCTCTTCGACCGGGCGAAGAAGGTCTTCGCTGGGGGAGTGAACCACAACGCGAGATACTACGCCCCATATCCGATGTTCGTGTCGAGGGCCCGCGGCCAGCACATCTGGGACGAGGACGGCAACAGGTACGTGGACTACTGGATGGGGCACATGGCACTCATACTGGGGCACTCTCCGCAGGTTGTCACGTCGGCCCTCAGGCGGCAGGTGGGAAGGGGGACCCACTTCGGGACGGGGAGCAGGCTGTCGCTCGAGCTGGGCGAAGAGGTCCAGAAGACCGTCCCGTGCGCCGAGGCGATGAGGTTCTGCAACACCGGGGCCGAGGCCACGATGTACCTGGTGAGGCTGGCCAGAGGGTACACCAGGAGGAGGAAGGTGGTCAAGATGGCCGGGGGGTGGCACGGATACGGGACGGAGCTGAACAAGGGCGTCCGCTTCCCCTTCTCCTCCTCAGAAGGCGAGGGCATCCTCGCAGAGGAGCAGGCGCACGTCAAGACCGCGCGTTTCAACGACGCAGAGGACGCCCGGAGGGCTGTGGCCGAGGCGAAGGGGGACGTCGCGGCGATCTTCCTCGAGCCCGTCCTCGGCGCCGGGGGGTGCATCCCCGCCAAGAGAGGATACCTCGAGGAGCTCCGCGAGATAGCGGACGGCGCGGGGGCCCTGCTTGCCTTCGACGAGATCGTCACCGGATACAGGCTGTCGCTCGGCGGGGCCCAGGAGGCTTACGGGGTCGTCCCCGACGTCGCCACGCTGGGCAAGGTGGCGGGGGGCGGCCTCCCGATCGGAATGGTCTGCGGGTCCAAGGAGGTCCTGTCGATGGCGGACCCCGCGCGGAAGGCAGGGTTCGTCTCCATCGGAGGAGGGACCTTCTCCGAGAACCCGCTGAGCATGGCCGCGGGCCTGGCCACGGTCAGGTACCTCCGGACCAACCGCTCGAGGGTGTACGGGGACCTGGAGCGGAAAGGGAGGGAGCTCCGGACGGGGGTGGACTCGGCGCTGTCGGCCCGCGGGGTCGAGGCCCACACCACCGGGGCCGGGTCACTCTTTCTGACGCACTTCGGGGTCGACCCTTCCGACGCCGAGAGTTCGGCGAAGGGGGACGCGGCCGCGGCTCACCGGTACGCCATCGGGATGATGGAAAGGGGGGGCTTCATCCAGCCCGGGCACCCGGGCGCCGTCTCGACCGCCCACACCGAGAGGGACATCAGGGCGTGGATAGCCGCCTCGGCCGCGGTGGGGGAGCAGATGGAAAGAAAGAGGAAGTCGAAGGTCAGCGCTTGACCTTCGACAGCCTGGCGTCGACGTCGGACCAGTTGACTACGTTCCACCACGTCTCGACGTACTTCGCCCTGTCGTTCAGGTAGTCCAGATAGTAGGCGTGCTCCCAGACGTCTAGCCCCAGCAGGATCGTCATCTGGGCCAGGTGCATGAAGTTCTGCTTCTCCACCTGGGTCAGCACGAGTTGGTCTGTCTCCGCGTCGTGTAGCAGGAGAGCCCAGCCGCTCCCCTCGACCGTCTTCGCGGCGTCGCTGAACTGCGCCTTGAACTTGTCGAAGCCGCCGAAGTCGGAGTTGATCCTGTCCCCTATCGACCCGCCGGGCGACCCCCCTCCCTTGCCTGGGGGGGCCATGTTGGGCCAGAAGATCGAGTGGAGTATGTGGCCGTCGACGTTGAAGCTGTAGTCGCGGAGTACCGCCCGCGTGTCGATCTGGAGCTCGCCCTTCCTCGCCTTCTCGAGCTTGTCGAGCGCGGCGTTGGCTCCGTTCACGTACGCCTGGTGGTGCTTGTCGTGATGGAGGGTCATGATCTTTTCGGAGATGTGCGGCGCTAGGGCGTCGTACTTGTATGGAAGAGGTGGCAGTGAGTATGTCTTTGCCATGGAGCCGCCGGCCGGCCCATTCCGTAAAAGGGTTGCCTTTACGCGGTGAGGGAAGGCTTCTCCTTCTTCGCCCGCTGCCAGTCGTCGAGGAACCTCTTGAGCCCCGAGTCTGTCAGCGGATGCTGCATCATCCTGTCCATGACCTCAGGGG
This sequence comes from Nitrososphaerales archaeon, assembly GCA_030040055.1. Lineage (GTDB taxonomy): Archaea > Thermoproteota > Nitrososphaeria > Nitrososphaerales > Gagatemarchaeaceae > UBA183. The sequence goes on from JASHUK010000014.1 coordinate 8,869, forward strand.
GCATCGTGGCGATGTCGGCCCCGGCCTTCGCCGCTTCCAGGACGTGCTGGGGGTGCCTGACGCTCCCCACCAAGACCTGCGCTTTCAGCCCGTAGTTTCTCCTTATCGCGACCAGGTCCTCGACCACCTGCATCCCCCTCTGCCCGATGTCGTCGAGCCTCCCGATGAAGGGGCTGATGTAGGAGGCCCCTGCCTTCGCGGCGAGAAGGCCTTGGTTGGCCGAGAAGACCAGCGTGACGTTCACCGGGACCCCCTTCGAGCTGACCGTCTTCGTCGCCCTGAGCCCCTCCGGGGTGACGGGTATCTTCACCACCACGTTGGGGGCCAGCCTGGCGAGCCGCGCCGCTTCCGCCACCATCCCGTCGTGGTCCTGGCTGACGACTTCGGCGCTGACCGGGCCGTTGACCTCCTTGCAGATCGCGACGACGAGCTCCTCGAACTCCCCCGGCTCCTTCGCGACGAGGGTCGGGTTGGTCGTGACGCCGTCGACGAGCCCCATCCTGTTGAGCCTGCGGATGGACTCCAGGTTGGCCGTGTCGAGGTAGAGCTTCATCGGTGGGAAGTCCACCGCCTTCGTAATTAAAGCCTAGCCTCTCGCTCTCATCACTGAGGCCGCCGCGCCCTCGATCGCTTCG
>JASHUK010000158.1 GCA_030040055.1 Nitrososphaerales archaeon
TCCTCCGAGATAGACAAGGATGGAGACTCCAGCCAGGGCGAGCAGGAGACCGATCACCTGGTTTGGCTCGAGCCGCTCCTTCAAAAAGACCATCGCATAGGACGACGTCACGGCCCCCCCAAGACTCGAGAGTGACGCTATCACAGGGAGGGACGCCGGGTCGACCGAAACGCCGTAGTTGAATGACAGGAACCCGACTGACTCGAGCAGCCCCATGAGCAGGACCGTCCGTGAGAGCGCCCCTCTCGAGGGCCTCACGTCCACCCCGAGAAGAGGAGCGACGGCGAGACCTACGGCGACTCCCACCCCTCTGAGTATTACGGGCGGAAGGGCGTATCCGACGAAGAGGGTGGCGTATCCAACGCCCACATAGATTAGCCCGAAGAGGAACGACGCGGCTATGGCGAGGCGCAGCCCGGCGACGAGGCTAGGCGAGGACCCTCCCCTCAGATATCCGTGGACCTCCGACAGTCTCGCGGAAAGAAGGACCACGCCCAAGATGACGCACGCTATGCCCGCCGCCGTAGACCGAGCGAGCGCAGTCCCAAGGAGCACGACAGAGAGGATTGTCGTCACGGCCGGGTAGGTGTACGCCACTGGGGCCACGACCGAGACCACCCCGCGGTCGAACGCCCTATACAGACAGAGGAAGGCCAGGAAACTCAACGCCCCGACGCAGACTAGGACCAACGTCGGGACGGCGGGAAGGACCACCCGCGGGGCGACCGCGGCCATGGTCAGCGCGAGGAAGACGAACGTCACCAGCTGGACGAAGACCGCGGTCTTGTAGTAGCCCACCCGAGCCGACTGTCCTTTGGACAGATAGTCCGCCGACCCCCAGCAGACCGCCGTAGTCACCCCGAGCGTAACCGCGAGGTCCGGCATCAGAGCACCACTTCTCGTCCGCCACCTGACGCGAGCTTAAGAGGTCTGTGCGCCCTGGGCAACTCGTTGAAGATAGACGCCGAGGTCATGGCCGACTCGCTAGACGGCATCGGGACGACCGCCCGGTCGGCCGAGCAGTACGGGTTCGACTGCCTCTGGTTCAACGAGACCAAGCACGACCCCTTCGTGCAGCTGGCGCTGGCGTCCTCGGGGACGAAGTCCATTTCCCTCGGCACCTCCATCGCGCTGGCATTCACCAGGAGCCCGACCACCCTCGCGTATTCGGCCTGGGACGTGCAGGGGCTCTCCCAAGGGAGGCTCATACTCGGCTTGGGGTCGCAGGTGAGGGGACACATAGAGCGCAGGTTCGGACTGAGATGGGAGAGCCCACTGCCGAAGATGAGAGAAGTTATCCTCGCGATGAAGGCCGTCTGGGCGAACTGGCAGGAAGGGAAGGCGCTGGACTTCCAGGGGAGGTTCTTCAAAATCAACCTGATGTCCCCCTTCTTCAGCCCTGGGCGGATCGAGCACCCGCGGATACCGATCTACATTGCCGGCGTGAACCGGGGAATGTTCAGGCTGGCGGGGGAGGTCGGAGACGGACTGCACCTGCACCCTTTGCACACTCTTCGCTATCTGGAGCAGGTCATGGTCCCCGCCCTCGAAGGCGGGCTGGCAAAGAGCCGGCGGAAGAGAAACGAGGTAGAGGTGACCGCTTCGGTGTTCGCCGCCGTGGGCGACACCCGGGGCGAAGTGGAGGCATACAAGCAGGCATACCGGGAGCAGATCGCGTTCTACGCCTCCACCAAGGCTTACAGGAAGGTCGCAGAGCTGCACGGCTGGGAGGGGGTTTGCGACCGGCTGCATGACCTCTCGGTGAGGGGAGAGTGGGAGAGGCTCGCCGGAGAGGTCCCTGACGAGATGCTGCAGGAGGTCGTGGTCGAAGGGACGTGGGATGGCATCGGGGCCGAGCTGAAGAGGAGGTATGGCGGCCTGGTGGACCGGGTGAGGCTCTATCGTTCGTTCGATGGAAGCCAGGTCTGGGGGCGACTCGTGGACGGATTCAGAGCCTGATGCTCACTTCCATCGCGTCGGCTCCTGATGGTGCCTCGCGGTAGGAACTCCTGTACCTTCCCGACGTCCTAACGTAGTCCAGATAGTCCGACATCTCAGTCCTGAAGACCTTCACGTTGTCTGCGGCGACGACTGCACCAGCGCCGAGGAGGCGTTCGCACGCCTTGAGATACGTGAGGTATTGTTCCTTGTTCGCGTCGATGAAGACCATGTCGTATGGTCCGCTCAGCGCCGGGATGAGGTCTCTCGCGTCCCCGACCCTGACCTCGACGGTGTCGGACAGGCCGGCGGTCTCGATGTTCGACCTGGCCGTCCTGGCCATGTCCTCGCTCACTTCAAGACACGTTATTCTGCCTCCTTCCCCCAACAGACGCGCCATCCTTATCGCGCTGTATCCGACCAGAGTTCCGATCTCCAGGATCTTGCGAGGTTTGGCTCCGACCACGACCGAGTCCAGCATTTCTCCTCTTTCGCGTCCGATTATGGGGAGCTGCCTTGAAGGCGCTTCCGCTTCTATCGACCGAAGAACCTCTTCAGGATTCACGGGACGAGCAGCCCTCCGCAGGCGTGTAAAGCTGTTGCTCCGGCAGGAGCAACGTGAACTGGGGAAGCGCGCAGGACGGACAGTCGAACCGCGTGGTCGAAACGCAGGAGCTAGGTCTTTACTGCCTCGGGAGCCTGGGAGGTCGGCCCAGCGGGAGCCTTCTTGTCCTTCATCATCCACCAGGCAATCCCGACGACGAGCAGGATGACGCCAAGTATGATGCCTCCTGTTCCGATTGTGCGATGGTACCTGTAGGCGTACATCGCCCCGCCCAGGACTATTCCCAGGATGCCAAGGACCGCGAGCGGCAGTCCAAACTTCATGCTCTCTTGGTTCCGAGGCTTCGCTATTTAGCCATGTGGCGGCAGCCGAACCCCCTTGGTAAGGGCCTCGTCTCATCCGGCCGCCCCGGTGCAATCTTTTATAGCGGAAAGAGTACGAATGTGTGTTGGCCAGTCAGCAGATAGAGTTGAAAGAGGTCCAGAGGGCGATATCGAAGATCGTGGACCCTGAGATAGGAATGCCGATAGTGGAGATGAATCTGATAGACAAGCTTGACGTGAAGGAGGGCAGTGTCGACGTGGAATACCACGCCACCACTCAATTCTGCCCCCCCGTCTTCGCGCTGAAGATTTCTCAGGACTTGAGAGACAACCTGATGAAAGTGAACGGGGTCAAGTCCGTCAAGGTGGTGGTCACCGGCCACTACTTCGCCGACGCGATCAACAGGCAGGTCAACAAGTCGGAGGCCCAGCCCGCTTCGCAGCAAGCTGACCCCGTTCGGCCGCTAGAGAAGGGTCAAGGAAGCTGAGAGCGCCCCAAGGGTGGCGCTGGTCACGTCTTCCGAGCCGCAGACAACGACCGCATCCCCCTCGGCGGGATCAAGTCGGCTCCTGAGCT
>JASHUK010000159.1 GCA_030040055.1 Nitrososphaerales archaeon
GGGCAAGATCGTTCGACTTTTCGATGCTACGAGAGATTTGCATGTATCTCCAAATGAGCCCAAGTGACAACACGACGAAGAACGCCGACGCGACGACCACAGAGAACGTGACGGCGTCGAACATTCCTCGTGACTAGGCATCACGTTACCATATAAACATCACTTGGGAATCACAAGCTTGTCGACCAAGGCTTCTATCAGAGTGGCGGCACGTTCGGCTTCGAATCCATCAAGGTCCACAAGCCCTCTGCCGGCAAACTCCGTGAGCTTTCGAAACTCTTGCTGGTCGATTAGGCCGAGCCCGACAGCAACCAGAATTGTGATGGCCGAGGACTCTATGTTCGACCTCGCCTGTCGAACTGTCCGGTAGTACGACCCGATAGAGACTGGACCTCCTTTCCTAGTTGAAGCGGCTTGCTTCAACGTCAAATCGTGTCTCACCACCCTCTGATAACTAACCAGAGACTCGAACATGACAGGGGTCAGCGTAGACCTTCGGACCAGAGTATCTGGGACTCCCATACCCCTCTCCTTAATACGAAAGGGTATAAACGTGTACCACCCGCATACTCTAGTATTTGGATATACTCGAAATCTAACATCCAAAAAACACTAATAGCCGGCGAAATAACAGAATATTCGCCTGTCAGCGGACTTCGCATGCTCTGCAGGATTTTATAGTTCCCATTCGAAGCGTCGACGCGATTTCGATTTGGGGAGAAGGAGGAAGAAAGTTCTTCGGATAAGCAGGAAGACCCTTCCAAAGGTCTTCGCCTGCCCGCATTGCGGAATGCAGACAATACGCATCACATCACACATCGATGAGACATCACAAGATACGGTGTTCCTCCTAGCATGCGGCAACACAACCTGCAATCTGAGAAGAGAACTGAGGTACCCGACGAAGAGAGCGGACATCGACGTGTACAACACGTTCGTCGACGACTTTGCGAAGGCCGGGGCCTGAGCCTACTTGAAGCTGGGAAGGACAGAGAGATTCCTAGTTGAGAGGAGCAAGATTAAGCCCATAGTGGCTGCTCTGATAGATCCTGAAGACTTCACAGTCACAGAAGCCGCCGCGACTTCGTCTGAGGCCGAGAAGTGTGGAGTCTCTGTGGTCTTAGTGGGTGGCTCGACAATTTCTGACCAGCACAAGCTGGACCTCATTGTCAGGGCTGTGAAGGCGAGTGTCAGTTGTCCTGTGATATTATTTCCTGGCAACGTGACTGGCATATCACATCACGCGGACGCTATCCTCTTCAGCAGTCTGTTGAACTCGACGAACCCCTACTTCATCATCGGCGCCCAAGCGTTGGGAGCAATGGAAGTCCGCCGGAGCAAACTTGAGAGCATTCCGATGGGCTATCTGGTTTTTGGCGACTCGAGCGCCACAAGCTTCATCGGCCAGACCAGAAGCTTCCCTCGTTCCAAACCAAGCCTTGCTGTGATATATGCAATGGCTGCCCAGTACCTCGGGATGCGAACTCTCTACTTGGAAGGAGGCAGTGGAACCAGCGACCCAGTCCCCCCGGAGGTCATCAGCCAGGTCAGGGCGTATTATGAGGGGGTGCTAATTGTAGGCGGAGGAATTACGGACGGCAAGACTGCCGCAAGGGCGGCGAGAGCGGGCGCCAACATCCTAGTGGTAGGGAACCTCCTTCAGACCAAGGGCTTCCAAAGCTCATTGCGCCAGATAGTATCAGGGTCAGGTCGCAGCGCTTAAGACCCACGCCTCAAAGTAACATGAAGAAATGTCATTCTCGGCCGATGCTGCATGGGCGCGGTCTCGGTCGCTCGCTCCCTTCCCCAAGGCATTGGACTCTTACTACGCAGACTTACTAAGTCAGTACCAAGACGCGTGGAACACCGCCTCGACCGCGAGAGCAAAGGGCTACGACCCGAAGGACACGGTGGAGTCCAAGACAGTCTTCGACCTCGCCGACAGAGTCAACCAGATGCTCGACTTGGACCAATTTGAGGGCCTAGTTGACAGACTGAGGGAATTGCTCTGGACAACGACAAAGGAGCGTGCGGCACTGACCATTTCCCAAGAAATCGCCTTGGGCAAGTTCGGGAGGCTGCAACGCGAAAAGGCCCTGAGTTACGGCGTGCGAGCTGGTCTGGCAGTTATGACCGATGGAGTGACCGTGGCGCCGATTGAAGGGATTTACGATGTCACAATAAGACAGAATGATGACAACTCAGACTACGCCTCGATATCGTATGCCGGTCCGATGAGATCGGCCGGAGGGACAGAAGCTGGATTTTCATTGGTGATCGCCGACATCACAGCCAAGAAACTCGGCCTTGCCGAGTATAGGGCTAGGAACGAAGAGGTTGACCGATTCGCCGAGGAGCTCAGAATCTACGAAAGAGAGGTCGGAAACTTTCAGTACAAGGTCACCGACGAAGACATCAGAAAGACGATTTCGAACCTCCCGGTAGAGATTGACGGGGTTGAGACCGACCCGGTCGAAGTGGTAGTACACCGAGGGTTGAAACGAGTGGCCACGGACCGAATGAGAGGAGGTGCCCTCAGAGTGCTGAACGACGGGGTGATAGGCCGCGCGCACAAACTTGCTAAGAAACTGAGCAGCCTGAACATATCCGGATGGGAGTGGCTTGTCGACCTTAAGGGAGGAACACAACAGTCGACCAACGAAACCGAACAGGCCGGCGCCCACTTCGAAGAGGTGATTTCCGGTAGGGCCGTCCTCTCGATGCCTCGGCGGAAGGGAGGGTTCAGACTCGTATATGGAAGGTCAATGAACACTGGGCTGTCGACAATCGGGATACATCCTGCTGTAACGGTGTTGCTAGGCTACCCGGTCGTTCCCGGAACCCAGGTAAAGGTGGACATCCCGGGAAAGGCCGCGACAATCGCCTTCGTAGACTCAATTGAGGGTCCTACCGTGCTGCTAAAGGACGGGAGCATCTGTCGCGTTTCCGGCATTGAGGAGGCAGAGGACTTACGAGACCAGCTCGAAAGGATCATCGACCTTGGCGACGTCCTGATCAGCTATGGCGACTTCCTTGAGAACAACAGGAGCCTCCCTCCCTCGCCTTACGTCAAGGACTGGTGGACCCAGGCTCTCATACGCGCCCTCGACTCAACACCCGATGCGGAGCGAAGACTCGAGGCATCAGGGATGGACCACGAGGCGGCAGTCCGACTGCACGACACGGCAGCCAGCCTTCCGACGGCCCGCGACTCGTTGGCAATCTGCAGGGCGCTCGGCCTTCCCTTGCATCCGTCACTCACTCCTAGGTTTGACAGGCTAACCGCCGAAGACCTGTTCCGCCTCCGGCGGTGCGCCTCAATCGAAGGGTCGGACGTCGTGGTCGACATCTCGAGCACCGAAGTAGAGCACTTGCTTCAGAACTGCCTTGTACAGTACAAACGAAGAGGCTCCACTGCGGTCCTAAGCGGCGAGCCGGCCGCAGTCTTCGCCACCCTCATGAGGCTCAGAGACGATGTCACTCCTCCCACCGACTGCTCAGACGGAATGGACGCAGCCAAAGAAATCTCAGGAGTCTCACTCGGCAGGCAGACGACAACGACAATCGGCGTTCGAATAGGGCGCCCAGAAAAAGCGATGATGCGAAAGATGAAGCCCCCAGTGCACACACTCTTTCCGATTGGGCTCGCAGGGGGACAATCTAGGGACATACTGATGGCAGCCCGGCAAGGCACGATCGAAGTTGAACTCACCAACACGTTCTGTCCGCAGTGCAACGAAAGGCGTTCCTCGTCAAAATGCGAGGTCTGCGGCTCCCCTACCCTCCACTTCGTTTCCTGTCCTCGTTGCGGAAAGGTCACCACAGAAGGCACCTGTCCGAACTGCAGGGTGAAGACCACCACCTATTCGCCGGTCGACTTCAATCTGAAGAGCAAGCTGGAATCTGTCCGCAGCAAGATCCCATACGACCACACAAGACCTGTAAAGGGGGTAAAGCGGCTGACAAGTGCCTCCAAGACCCCTGAGCCCCTCGAGAAGGGAATAATCAGGAGCCGACACGATACCTTCGTCTACAAGGATGGAACCCTTAGAATCGACGTAACTAACGCGCCACTCACCCACTTCCGTCCCTCTGACATAGAGGCAGACATTTCGACGTTGTCACAACTCGGCTACCTGAAGGACAAGGACGGAAGACCTCTAGAAAGCGAGGACCAAATCCTCGAGCTAAAGCCACAAGATGTTATCCTCCCTGTGGAAGTCGCAGGGGACCTCGTCAGGATGTCCCAGTTCGTGGACGACGAGCTAACCAACTTCTACGGACTCCCAGCTTACTACAATGCGGAACGTCCATCAGATTTGGTCGGGAAGATTGCCATGGGTCTTGCTCCTCACACATCCGTTGGCGTGGTCGGGAGGATAATCGGATTCTCACCCACCCAGGTCTGTTTTGCCAACCCTTGTTGGCATTCGGCGAAGAGGAGAGACTGCGACGGCGACGGCGACTCGATAATCCTCCTACTGGACGCCTTGTTGAACTTCTCCCTGGAGTACGTCCCGGACCAAATTGGAGGCCTGATGGACACGCCACTGCTCGTGCAGCCAATCCTGATTCCTGCCGAAGTAGATGAGCAGTCGCACAACTTCGACATAGCGTCGACATATCCGCTGGAGTTCTACGAGAGGACTCAAAGCTCTCCTGGAGCATCCGAGCTGACGGGGCTCATAGAGTGCATCGGCTCAAGGCTGCAGAACGAGGGTCAGTTCTACGGGTACGGTTTCACATACCCTACCAATACCCTCGCGGTCAAGAAATCCAGGGCGGCGTATTCTACCCTCCGAACGCTCAGTGAGAAAATCTCGAAGCAGATCGAGGTGGCTTCGAAGCTCGAAGCCGTCTCCACAAGGGAGGTCGTGGAAGCGATAATCAAGACCCACCTAATCAGAGACTTGATGGGGAACACGAAGAAGTACGCCAGCCAGGCTTTCAAGTGTAAGAAGTGCGGCATGACGATCAGGAGGCCTCCTCTTCAGTGGATTTGCCCCGCATGCAGCGGCGAAATCAAGGGAACGCTAACTAAGGCATCCGTGGAGAAGTATCTCTCAATAGCCCAGAGGCTGGCGAAGGAGTACGACGTGGACCCGTATCTTAGGAGTAGGCTCGAGATAATCCACAGAGAACTAGACCAGCTCTTCCAAGGAGAAAGGAAGGGGGATCAGCTGGAACTGACCGACTTTCTTGTTCCCATGCACTAGGCGAAGAAGCAGGCAGGCGAACTCTCGAAGCTGTACTTGACCTTCTGGAAGTTCTTCCGCAATTCCTTCACCCTGACTAGCACCTCACGACGCTTCGCGCCGGACATCGCGACGTGGAGGATTTCGGCAACTTCTTGCATCTCTCCCGGCCTCATTCCTAGACGGGTCAACTCGGCCACCCCCAGCCTTATTCCACCTGGGTTGGTATAGTGCCTCCCTGCCTGCAGGTCACCTGGAAGGAGCTGCCTATTGACGATGATGTTCTGGCTTTCAAGCGTCTTCTCCATCGCCCCTCCATCTGAGTACTTCGTGACATCCACGGCAATCTGGTGGGACGCCGTGTAGCCATTCCTCTCCCCCAGGACAACCTCACCGGTGTCAGCGAGCGCTGTGGCCAGGGCCTGCGAGTTCCTGACCACATCTCTGGCGTATCGCCTACCGAACTGCAGGAACTCGGCGAAGGCCATGGCTTTCGCGGCTACCCCATGGAGGTGATGATTACTGGTGGTTCCTGGGAAGACGGCCTTCTTGATCTGCTCTGCGAACATTTCATCTGCAACTATGGCGCCGCCCTGGGGGCCAAAGAGAGTCTTGTGCGTGCTAAAGGTCATGACCTTGGCGCCCTCGCGGAGCGGGTCTTGGAAGACTCCACCTGCTATCAAACCAACCACATGGGCAGCGTCGTAGCAGACAACTCCGCCGGCGTCTTCTATAACCGGCGCCAGTTCCTTCACAGGATGGGGGAAAAGGAACAGACTCCCACCGAACATAGCCAGCCGGGGGCTCTTCTTGAGCTTCCTGATTCGTCGTACGCTCGAGTCGACATCTATGTTCATCTCGTCCTTGTCGAAGGCAAAATATTCTATCTGGAGAGAGTGGACTAGCCCTGCGGACCCGGAGAAGTCGCTCTTGCCATGGGATATGTGACCGCCGTTAGGTATCGAAAGCGCCATCATTGTGTCCCCCGCAGAGCTGAGGGCAGAATAGACAGAAAGATTCGCTACGACGCCAGAGACCGGTCTCACGTCGACAAAATTCGCCCTGAACAACCTCTTCCCCAAGGCAATGGCTTCGAGCTCTATCTGATCGATGTACTTGCAGCCCGCGTATACCCTCTCTCCCGGCCATCCCTCTGCATATCTGTGCCCCAAGTCCGACGCGAGAACCTCCCTGACACGTTTCGAGGAGACGTTCTCACTCGCAATCATCGGAAGGCTCTGAGAAAACCACCTTTCATGCGCCCTGACCTTACGGACGACAGAGTCGAAGTCCTGCCTATAAGACACGGCCGAGGCTGACTGGCGGGTCGATAATTATGCGTTTGGAGCCGAAGCCAAGCGCCCCGCTATGCTTAAGAACTGAAAGGCGCTCGCTGCTAGTGCCGTGAGTGACAGCAACAAGTCGCCGATGCCCGCATCCAGCGCGGGCCTCTTGACCTTCTTCAACGAAGAAACGAACGGCGTGAAGATTAGACCGGAAATCGTCCTAATCGCCTCAATTTCGCTGATAGCCGTCTCAATTGCAATCAACATCCTCTTCACCTAAAGACGCGGGTTCGCAAGGCTCTCCCACCGAAGCGCTGGCGAGCCGTTACAGGCATCTGTTCGTGCTCCCGGGCAGCATCACGCTTGTGAGTCTGATAGCAGCGGTGGCCCTGGCGCTGGCTTTGGTTTCACAAGGACCCCTTGGAGTTCCTAGCTCCGCGCTGCTATTCGTGACCTCGGTGTCATCAGCCGCGGCGATTTCAAGCTCTCTGGCTTTGGTCGACAAGGACACCATAGCGAGTTTCCGGCGCTCCAGCGCTGTAGTCTTCGCAGGTCTTGCAGTCTGGTTGGCCTGCGCCGCTTGTGGCTGGGGCTTCGCACGACTGACCGGTTCGGCCCACTCCTCACCGAATTCAATGATATTCGGGTCACTCCTCTGCGCAGGGTTCGAATTCCTGGTGATCCGCGGAGCCTTTACAACTAACGGACCCGTCTCTCTGGTTTTGTCCGCCATCCTACCTTCATTTGGTTTCGTCATTGTTAGGCCACCAGGTTTGAGTCCGGGATCCGTGGCGCTGCCCCTTGCATTGGGTCTGGCCGCCTTCGCAGTCATAGCACTTTTCCTTCTGGGTTTGAAGCGGAAGGAAACCGCCGAAGGTTTTGACGCTGTGCGACTCTTTCAGGCGTTTATGAAGGCCTGGGCAGGCAGTAGACCTTCCAGCCTCGAGTCGATAATATCCGCACATTCAAAGACTGCCGAGGTAAGCTCAAAGGCGATGCTCTTCAGGACCAAGGACACAGACATCTTCGTCGTCATCCCCGGCGTTCATCCCGGTCCCTTCCACATGGTCGGCAGCTACGACCTCCCC
>JASHUK010000160.1 GCA_030040055.1 Nitrososphaerales archaeon
GGTTCCGGTGTTGAACAACAGCGTGCGCTCGTCTCTCGCCACCGCACCCCTCGCCACCAGTTCGTCGTACGCGGCGAGTGCCGCGCCTCCCTCAGGGCATGCGAATATGCCCCGCCTTGCGAGTTCCTTCATCGAGCTCAGTATGCTTCCCTCGGAAACGGCTATCGCCGTCCCTTTGCTTTCTCTGAGAACCTCGAGTATCTGCTTCGCTGCGAACGGCTTGGGGACCCTCAACCCGCTGGCGACCGTAGGGGCGTCCGGCGCGGGCGCGTCGACGGTGGACCTGCCGGCGGCGAAGGCAGCGACTACCGGCATGCACGCCTCCGACTGGACGGAGACCATCCTGGGCCTCTTACTTCCTGTCCAGCCCATCCGCTCCATCTCTCCGAACGCCTTCCACATCCCGAGGAGTCCGGTTCCTCCGCCGGTGGGATAGACTATAACGTCAGGGAGGTCAAACTCCGTCTGCTCTGCGACCTCGTATCCCATGGTCTTCTTCCCCTCCAGCCTGTACGGTTCCTTCAGGGTGGACATGTCGAAATAGCCGCCGCCTGAGTCCTTCGCCATCCTTCTCGCCGCGTCGCTTATGTTGCCTTCGACGGTCACCAGCTCGGAGCCGTATGCCCTGCACTCCTTGGCGGTCGACGGCGGCGAGTCGACAGGCATGTACACGCGTGCCCCCAGGCCGGCTGCCGCCGCATAGCACGCCAGCGCCGCCCCGGCGTTTCCCGCGGACGGGACCGCCAGCCTTCGGAGTCCCAGCTCCTTGGCCTTCGAAACGGCGACCGACATGCCTCTGGCCTTGAACGTGCCCGTCGGCTGCAGTCCCTCGTCCTTCACGGCCAGCCCCTCGCGCAGGATTACTAGCGGCGTGAAGCCTTCGCCGAGCGATACGATGTTCCTCCTGTCCCTGACGGGAAGCAGCTCGCGGTAGCGCCACAGGGTCGGCTCCCTCCACTTCAGCGCGGAGGGACTGACCCGCTTCCCGGCTTCGTCGTAATCGTATGCCGAGCTGAGCATGGACCCGCACTCGGGGCAGACTGTTTGGACCTGACTCGGGTCAAGGGAGAGACCACATGACACGCACTTGAGTTCGGTCAACAGCGACCCGCTCGGGTGCGCTCCGTCGGAAGGGCCCGTCATTCCGGAGCCGCGACTATGAAGGGTTTCAAAGGGTTTTAGAATTGCACCGAGGCGACCTGCGAATTCGTGCGGGGGTCGCCCAGCCTGGTCAACGGCGTGGGACTGAGGCTCCCATCCCTTAGGGGTTCGTGGGTTCGAATCCCACCCCCCGCATCCACCCCTCCCCCTCCTTGGCACCCTCGAAGGCTCCTAGAACGCAGACAACGCCCACGGCTAGCTGGATGCCGCTCGACGCCGGGTGGGGGTTTACAAGACCAAGGTGGCGCTCCGTTTCCTTATTAGCAGCCTGACCGTGCCAAGGGACCATGTTCATTCCAGGCGCAATCTCAATTGCTTTCTACAAGCGACGGCCAAGCCGAATGCAGGTCGCTCTTGGCCTGGTTGCAACCATCGTTCTCTCCGGGTTGCTAGGTTACATCCAAGATGCAGGCACTTCGAGGGTCTGGTTGAACGTGGCGTTGGCGGCCATAGGTGGCGTCATCATCTATTTCGCCATATTGGCCTACCTGATCTACCGGTATCAGCCGAGACACCGACAAAAGGCCGCGCCTAGCCCCACGAACCAAAGTTGATTGCGTCGCCATCGGCTAAGGCCTGAATGTCTGGGAGCGGCTCGCAGTACCCCAACTTGCGGGTAGCACATCAGTTGTTGGTCAAGATGTCAAACGCGCCCGCAATTAGTGGTAACAAACCATAAGTGCTTCAGGGAGCACTTAGTTCCATTGCCTCTTCGGGGCGAGGGCCCTAAGCCATCTTCCGGGACGGCGGCATCGGAGGACTAGGAGGGGAGACTACGAATCCCTACGCTAAGGCTCTGGCCGGCGGCCTTGCAACCGTGGTCCCTCCCTATCTCGTCCAGCTCGCCACTGAAAGTCTTTACTTTTCCAAGTCCGTTAGCCTGTACTTCTTCTTCTCCAGTCTGCGACTTCCCTTCTTCATCATCTACATCGGGGTCGCCTCCGGAGTTGTGGGCCTCTTATGTTCCGACGACCTCCGCCTCGTCTGGCTGTCCTTCGCCGCAAGCCTGCTGGGGCTCTACCTCTTGCTGTTTGTCGGCTGCGACCCTCGGGTCTGCTACAGCACGGGTATCGACGGACTCGAGCCTCTCCGCTCGTTCTCATTCTTCTTCGCCGAAGGTATGGCCGTATCGGCGGTGGGCTTCTCAGCCAGGCACAGACTGCCACGAAATGAAGCCATGTTATCGAAGGCGGCGTTCTTCTATGCGGTCGCCTACTATCCGGTGATTTACACGGTGGCCGGGGCTAAGCTAGTCTCCCCGATCGCGCCTTTTCCTGTCCTAGCCGTCGTTACATTGGTTTCGCTCTTGACATCCGCGACAGTCTTGGACTCCGGAAGCAAACGCTGGACGGCCGTGGTGGTACCAATAGCAACTTTCTTGGCCCTGCTGTCCGTCTCAATCGGAATAGCAGCGCAGTACATCCCACAGATAGCTCCACTAATGGGGGCCATGCTTGCCTGCGTTGCGGTCGCAGGCGTCGTCGGAGCCCTCGGACCTTTTGGCACCATGAGTGCAGCGAGTCGAATCGCAAAGTCGAAGGCCTTGGCTGTGGGCATAGTAGCCTTCGTCTTACTCTCGATAGTCGTGATCCCGATAGATGCAGTGAACGCGACAGCACCGAACCTGTCCACTGGTTCGTACTACTTTCTGACCCCGGTCGTTGTGGGGGGGTTCAATCCCGGACCAAACATCCGACCGAGGGGTGTGGCGGCGAACTTCACCTTCCAGGGGACAAACACCTCGAGCATCCAGCCGGACAACTTCCTCGCTGCAGGGATCGGGGCCCACTCCCCCAACTGCTGCGTGGACGGGATTGACTATGGCTACCGGGGGGATGTCTTTGTATACCATAACGCGACCGAGGTCTTCGCCGCCAGTGCTTGGGAGGTGTGCGATGACATCATCGCCTGCGGGGGCCACACTTGGAAGCATCTGATGTACTTCTCATCGACACGCATCAACTCATCAATCGAAAGCAACTTTCAGCTCTCCATGAGCTGGCAGAACCACACCGCGATCTGGTCGTACAGTTCGGGTAATGAAACCATGATCCTGGCCTCCTTCGGGGCCCCCAACCAGGACAATCCCTACTTCAACGCTGGGTGGGTAGGTCCGTCCTCAGTCCCTGGGCCTGGGGGATACCCCTTCTTCCAGTTTGGGGTCATGAGCGCGTTCCCGATCGGCCATGGAGGATGGAGCGTCAGCATAACGTGCCCCTCCGTCTGGTCGAACTCGACTTGGGTGTGCCTGAGTCACGCGGAACTCATCGAGGGGGACAAGTCCTACTGGAAGTTTCTCTGGAGGTGGGGAGAGGACTATCCCGACGTCGGAGTCACGGTCAACGCCCAAACCAAGACGATGACGTTCCAGTACTCTCATGACCAGGTCCAGGACTTCCAGACCGCGTGGTAACCGCACTCGGAGTCTAGCAACCACCAGACCATTATCCTAGTCCGTCTCCCAACTCCCCTGCTTGCACCGACTGCCCTCGACGGCAGGACCAGGCTGCGCCCTAGCGCTTCTTCACAATGAAATGGAAGAGCGTCCCGTCGCGCCTGGCTTCTAGGAGAGAGTTCCCCGTCTGTCTCTCCCACCTCTCCATCTCGATCGCCGCGGTAGGGTCGTCGGAGACTACGTGTATGGTCGTCTCAGCAGGGGACACGGCGATTATTTCGTCTAGCTTCGACAGTACTGCGGCGCACTCGACTCCGATCTCGTATATCTCCATGTCTGGGAAGGCTGCGAAACAGTGGACCCGCAGCTCCAGGAGCCTGCTACGGACATTCGCAGCACATTGCGCCAAAGGAGCCAGAGACGTCTCCTCTCCGGTCTGCTTTAGCTTGGCGAGCCACCCATCATGGTAAGGGCTCTTGTTAACCAGGCGCGGGCTGTCGAGCACTGCGCCGTTTCTTTCGACGACAGTGCAGTCGAAAGGCGCTCGCACGACGTCGAAGTGGCGCGGGCCTTCGACCGAGCCGATGCTCTGCCCCCTGGCGACGCGAGTTCCAACTGACTTCAGCTTCACGGACTCGAACCCCCCGGACAGCCACCCTAGTGTGGGTGCCACGCCGATGACGTATATCCCGTCAGACTCGCGTGCCCAAGTCCCGTCCTCCACGTCGTACAGGAGTCCGTCGGGGTACTCGCAGTCGAGGATCTTCATTTCTTGTTCCCGTCGTCGTCTTGATTCAACTCCGCGCGGGCCCCCCGGACGGGAACGCCCGCTCACCTCTCGATAGGCTGCCTTACTGAGTTGCCCCATTCAGTCCAAGAGCCGTCGTAGTTCTTCACGTCGGGGAAGCCTAGCAAGTACTTGAGGACGAACCAGGAGAATGACGACCTCTCTCCGATCCTGCAGTAGGTTATGACCTCCCTGTCTGCGGTCACACCCTTCGACTTGTACAGCTCGTCGAGTTGGGCCCTGGACTTGAATGTCCCGTCTGCATCATTGACAGCTTGCGCCCAAGGGATGTTTTGTGCCCCGGGAATGTGCCCGCCTCTCTGGGCGTGTTCGGTGGGGTACTCCGGCGGGGCCAGCACTTCACCGGTGAACTCCTTGGGGCCCCTGACGTCTACTAGCACCCTGCTGCGGGACCTTATGGACGCGCTGACGTAGTCCTTGTACGCTCTGATCCTCTCTTCCGGCTCTGAGGCTACGTAGCTCGTTCTCTGATACTGGGGGCCATCCTTGGTCAGTGGGCGGTCCTCGAGCAACCACTTCTTCCTTCCCCCGTTCATCAGCCTCACGTCTTTCACCCCATAGTACTTCAGGTCCCAGAACGCGTAGGCCGCAAACCAGTTGTTGAAGTCCCCGTAGAGAACAATGGTCGTGTCCTTCGTTACGCCGTTCCGCCCGAGCAGGTCCTCCAACTCCTTCCGTGAGAGAATGTCTCTGTTCAGCGGGTCGTTCATATCCTTCTTCCAGTCGAATAGGACGGCGCCAGGTATGTGGCCTGCGCCGTAGTTGGCCACTGGGTCGTAGTCAACCTCCGCGACCCTGACAGAGCGGTCCTGCAGATGGTTGCCCACCCACTCTGTGTCGACTAGAACCTCCGGGTGCGCGTACGTCGGCTCCTTGGGGGAGCCGCTCAAGCTCGAACTCCCCCAATTGAGTCATAGCGACCCCCTACACTTGGGGTCGCTTTCGCCGTAGCAACTTCCGTCTTCGGTAGGCTGGTCATCCCGTCCTTCCTCCTGATTACAGGTAATTAAGGATTTAATCACAGGTAATTAAGAGGCGAGGGAACGACGCCTGCGAGGAGTTTCTTGTCTGCTCTCGAGAGACCCCCCAATGGGAAATGCCAAGCGATAAAAGGCGGGGGCCCCGAAAGCCCCTGATGGCCACGAACGCGGGGCCCACCGTCGACAAGAGCATGGTCTGGGCGGGCCGCCCCGCCATAGCAGCCTACGCCGTACTGTATGGGGTGCTGATCTTGGTGTTGGCAGGGATACTCGTTGGGTTGGAGTTCTTCATCGCCAGGACAGTGGGGCCTATCTCCGGGGCTCTCTACGCTTCCCTGAAGGCTGGTCCGATAACCATTCCCGACGCGGTCGAAGTTGCAACGGCGCTGGTCCTGCTCTTCGCCTTCTTGGCGAAGCTGGTCGGCCTGGCCCTAACGAGAGCCAGCAGCCGCTATGAGCTCCGGACCGACGGCTTGTACGTGAACAAGGGGATAGTGAGCCTGTCCAACACTTTCATTTCCGCGGTGGCGTTCTCCGACGCCAGGCTGGTACGGACGCCCGGAATGAGGGTCGTCGGGCTGGGGAAGATCATCGTCGAGGCCAACGACGGCAGGAGGTTCGAGCTGAAGATGGTCAAGGACTCCACCAA
>JASHUK010000161.1 GCA_030040055.1 Nitrososphaerales archaeon
CGCTCAGGAGAGGAAGGTCTGACGGTATGACCAGGAAGCTGTCCCTTTCAGGCAGCGCGCCCAGGGCCCTCCTGACGGCCCCGTCGACACCAGAGTCGGCTCCCTCGGCGACCACTTCGACCCCCAGCCCGGACGCCGCAGAGGCGGCCGCGCCGTCTGAAGTCACCACGTAGGAGTCCTTTGTCAGCCCTTCTCTGGCCAGGACCCCCAGCACCCCTTCCAGTAGGAGCCTCGCCAGCCTGTCCGCCCCCTCCTCTCCCAGGTCAGGGTTCAGCCTGGACTTCCTGCCCTTCCCCTTGAAGGGGACGATTATCGCGGTTCGACACGCGGCATCCAACTTGGTCTGGTTCGCCGGGGCTCTGTCAACCCCACGCATCAGTACCTCTTGCACCTCGCAACTTTCCCGCGGCCCGCCCTTGTCCTTCCTACTCCGAATACAGACACCACGAATATGACAGGCCGTGGAGAGCCTTCCTCTCCCTTTCTTCGAATACCCTCTTTCCTTCCGGCGTGGACCCATGCTCTGGGCTGTACCACTCCGGACTCCGTGGCATCCATCCGACCTCGACCGACTTGATGTCCTTCCGGGTATACCCGGTCGGGAACTTTATGAAGTCGAGCACATCTCCGCCGACGAGATAATAGAACCTGCTCCCATCCTTCGTGGTCATCGTAAACCTGTAGCGATCGTTCATTCCGCCCTTGTAGATCTGGTTCGCGAACGACGCAGGAAGCTGGCTTGCAGACACCGTCACATCGACGACCTCGTTGGCGTCGACGAAGGTCCTCCCCTTGCTGGGTCCCCACTTCCTCTGGTATCTTTCGAACTCCATGAAAGCGACCCTCTCGACACGGGTACCGTCCCTCAGTACGACTGCAGCGGGAATGAGGGCTTCGTCGCTGGGAAGATCAGGATGCGGAACGCTCTTCAGCATTCTGGATACTCCCAACGACAGTTGGGGCGCATCCGACCAGAGGAAGGGAGGCAGCCACTGGTCTTCCAAACTAGGCTTCACTCCATCCGTACCATAGGACCTGCCCCGAATAAATGTAGTATTGAAACGCACCGCCCTGCGGAGGGGCCCACGAGTATTTCAGTACCTGCCGGGAGCACTGCTTGAGCAACGTACTGAGCCGTGTTCCCGCTCGGTAGGGCTAGCGCCGCGAAATAGGACCTGCCCACAAGTAACAAACTGAGTGAGGTGATGCCAATCGCTGCCTTCCATAGCAGTGGCATTTCGCTCGCCGGAGCCAATGACACGCGGCACCCCGAAAATCCATAAAGCGACGCTCTAGAGGTGAGTCTCATCCTTCAAGGCGACAGTAGCGAGAGAGTACTCCGCTTTGGGTATGTCAGGACGCGGAATGCCTTCCAGCAGTCCGGATTGCTCGTGCGACGACCGGGTACTATCGACCTTACTGGGAGAGGCTCCCTCCTTGCGCCGCTTTTTTTCACACTCCTGCCGTACAACAGAATGATGACAAGCATGGCGAATGCAACGGCCTCGGAAAGCGCTCTGAGCGGAGTGCCACTGTCGTGTTTAATGAACACAAGCACCCAAACGTAATAGACGAAGATCAGAAAGACGGCTGATGCCGCCGCAAGCGCAATCGTGACGACCTTGCTTGGCCCTCCTCGTCCCTGTCGCGGCTGGGCGAAGAAAGGCTCAGGAATAGTCAAAATGACTCTATTCGCACCTCGAGCCTTCACCAATTACGTGGATAACCTGAGCGAGCGCTGAGCTTTAATCCGACCCGCGTTGCCCTGGGCCTCATTGCACTTGTGGCATTACTTTAATCTTTCAACAGGCTCGTAATTATCTTGGATACAGCGTATCCGGCCAGACCAGCGGTCCCCGCAACCAAGAGCGAATTCACCAGGGCACCATCGGATCCCCGGGAATTTTCATATGTGGATCTCCCCGCTCCATAGGCACAGATTCCCGCTATGGTAAGATTCGCAAGTTCGTCTGGAGCATCTTCGAGCAAATGACCCATTGGGTCTGTTCGAGGGTCAACCCTGTCGATGTGCAAAACATAGTCTTTCCCATAGTCGCGAACATGGGAATTCAACGGACCTCTGTACTGAGTCCTCGCGCCCTTCAAGTCGCCCAGGATTGTTTCTTCGAATTCGGATCCGAGGATTGTATGCCTCTTTGGCAATTTGAGTTCCTCTCCGATTCGAAGCCGAGCAAGATCTATCGGGCGTCCCTGATAGAGAATTGCGGTCATTGGTCATCGTCCCCGGTTAATAGGGCCAGTAGGGCTACAGCGCCCAACCCCACTATGGCGCCCAAGGCGAAATTCGCTAGGTCAGACGGAGCGTTGTTTTTCACTTGGGGATGCTCGTCCAAAGAACGTAGTCCCCTGTTCGCAAGTTCTGTCCTCGCTTTCTGTATCATTTGGTACTCTTCATCTGACACTTTTATCGACCTGTAGTTCATGGTACTTCCTTCTACCTAGGTGGAAGACGTGGTACTTAAGTATTCTTTGTGATGGACATATGGAGAAGGCTGTGCCGAAGCTTCCGTATTGAATACTTATATATATGTAACCATTATGGTTACATTATGTCATATTACGAGCTCTGGGCCATTCTGGGGAGTTGGAAGTCAGAATTCTCAGCCGAGGACTTCGCCAGTGCGTTCCCTAGTCCAGACTCGAGAAAAGTTCTATCGGATATGACAAACAAGAGACTCCTAGAACGAATCGAACGTGGCAAGTACAGAGTGACTACGCCAGCTAGCTATGTGAGATCTAAGTACAACGTCGAAGAAGCGTACGATTTCTTGAGGAACTCCGAGCTCCCGTATGCTCTGACAGACGTGGACAGCGTCCTGGTCTGGACCAATGGAGGGTACAACGCCAACCGGTTCTTCGGATCCTATCCAATTTACATCAGAGTTCGGGAGACAGATATTGATAGGTGGAAGGAGTTCCTGTCCAGGGCAGGAAGAAAGTACATCCTAGGAACAAAACCGGAAGAAACACTCTATGGAATTTACTTCGCAATCATTTCAACAGCGCGGCTGGAATCAGAGATAGTAAACGGGTTGAAAGTAGATCCGCTAGCAACCGTTGTAGAACTCTGCAGAAATAACCCATACACATACGCTCCTGCGCTCGAAATGCTCGACGAGAAGTACTCACTAGGCATGAACGCAAGATACGAAGCACCGCCAAGATAGAATGATCGGAGAGAAACTAACAGCAAGAGAGACCGAAGTTCTGAGACTTCTTAGAACAATCGGAACCGAGCGACCCTACACGCTAATAGGAGGATACGCGGTGGATGCGTATTCTGCACTACCTAGGTATTCGGTAGACCTAGACATCGTAATTGCGAGGCCCGAACTCGAGCAGTTCGTGTCGATTCTCGAGCAAAACGGATTTGGTGACGAAGGGGAGCCGTACGTCAATGAAATCGAGGGTGTAGAGACGAGAAGATTCACCAGGACTATTGTCGATGACAAGGTCTCGGTCGACATGCTAATTGATGGAATCCGTTGTAGGCAGACAGAAGCGGTCTGGAGAGCGGACGAAGTTAGCAAAACAGTCAAGGTACAACGCGTGGTCGGCGTGAATGATTCTGTTCCCGCAAAGGTCGCTTCTAGAGAGCTGTTGATAGCACTGAAGCTTCACTCAGGGAGAGATCCGGATCTCAGAGACGTTGTCATGGTGACCACAGATGCTGATTGGGCAGCTGT
>JASHUK010000162.1 GCA_030040055.1 Nitrososphaerales archaeon
GCCGAAGACGGCGCTGTGCTGTTCGACGTCTGGGTAGAGCCCGTCTCGGCGAGCCTCGCCTCGAGGCCGAGGATGTCCGAGTCCAGCGAGTTGACCTGCCCCTGCAGGCTGGAGTTCTCCGAGCTGGCCTTGCTGTTCTGCTGGCTGAGTAGCGAGTCGAAGTAGGCTACCGTGCCTCCCCAGACCAGGACGACCACGAGTGCCACGACCGCTATCCGCGCCAGCGAAGGACCCTTCTGAGGCTCCATCTCCTCTCAGGTTGATGACGGGGGTATTTAGTGGATTTCCGAGAACGTTCCCAAATCTCTAGCGAATCAGCCGCTATGCGGCGGGGGCGGCGGGCTCCGCGCCCGCTCTCCCGAAGGCGGGGTACCGCTTCGCGATCTGGCACGAGGCCAGGGCCAGGCCGCCCCCTGCCACAAGGTCGATGACGTAGTGCTGCCCCAGGTATAGCGTCGAGAAGAGTATCCCCACGGTCACCGGGACGGCTACGACCGAGAGCGACTTCCTCGTCTTGATGGTGAAGTTGCAGAATAGGACGGCGTAGGCCGCGTGGAGGCTGGGGAAGGCCGCGTACTTGTCCGCCTCTATCAGGTTGGCGAGCCACCCTACCGACGCGAGCGAAGTCGCCTTCCCCCCGGACTCGAGCAGGTTGGCCGCGAAGCCGCTGGCCCATGGAGGGGCGGTGGGGAAGAGGACGAAGATGACGAGGGCGACGTACGAAGTTATCGCGAGGGCGGTCACGTACTGCCCGTAGAGGGCGCGCCTCCCGTACCACAGGAGCAGCGTGGTGACGACCACGAGCGGCATGTGGAGCGCGTAGAACACCGTGGCCACCTGGGTCAGCGTGGTGGACGCGAAGGTGGCCTGGAGCCACCCGGGGACGTTCCCCCCGACGAGAAGCAGCTCGACCCCCCCGAGCGAGGCCACGTGCGACGAAGCGGAGAGAGACCCGAGCACGCCGGCCAGCGCCTCGTACGAGACCATTATCCCCAGGATGGGGGCCCAGCCCTTCAGCAGGGACTTCGTCCCGCCGAGGACGAATGTGACCGGGACCGCGGCCAGGAAGAAGACCACGGGGAAGAACTGGAGAAGGTGCCCCGAAACGACGTAGTAGCCTCCCAAGACCACTGCGTAGGCGACGGGCAGGAGCACGTACAGGCTCGGCCTTCCGGCCCTGAAGCCAAGGACACGCCGGAAGAAACCGACCTTCCTGTCGTCGTCACTGGTGGCCTGGTCCAACCTCGGTCAGCTCTGCAGCTGCCATGCTTCGTCGCCGGGAGGCAACCCCTTCGCTGCCGCCAATGCTCCGGTTATAAACGCGCGCTGCACCTCGCCCCCGCGCCGGGGCGCTCTCAGCCCCTGACCCGGAAGTCCTCCTTGACCACGGTCAGCACGACGTGGGTTATCGCCCTCTCCACGAAGGGCATGGTGAGCAGCCCCTTCGTGAAGCGGCTCAGGTCCTCGTTGGACCTGAACTTCGCTATCACTATCCCGTCGATCTCCCCGGTCACGTCGTAGACCGCGCAGACCCCGGGAAGCCTCGCGATCTCCTTCTCCATCTCCAGCAGCTTCCCCTTCGAGACGAGTATCTCGGTGACGGCAGTTATCTCGTAGCCGAGCTTCGCGTAGTCGACGATGGCGCTGTACCCCCGTATTACGCCCCCCTTCCGCAGCCTCTCGACCCTGGCTGTCACCGTCGTCGGAGAGACGTCCATCTCGCGCGCGATCTCCCTGAGCCTCACGCGCCCGTCGGTCAGCAGCCGGTCCAGGATGCGGAAGTCGAGCTGGTCGGGCTGCGGTTGTCCACCCCTCCCCCGTCCCGTGGGGGAGCCTGCTGCTGTTTTGTCCACCAGAGTCTCGATAACCCCTGCGATTGTCCAGCCAGAGATGGGAGAGCCTTATATTATTTTGGTAGACTACCCCGTCAGGTTGACATTCAAAGTGACCGAAGACGGCAGGTTCGTCAGGCGCAGCTTCAGCCCCGAGGAAGTGCTGGAGCAGGTGAAGGCCGGAGGGGTCAAGTTCGTCGACCTCCAGTTCACGGACGTCCCCGGCCGCCTGAGACACGTCACGCTCCCCTCCGAGATGATGTCTGTCGACATGTTCACCGAAGGAGTCGCCAAGCTCGACGGCTCGTCCGTCAGGGGCTTCGTCGAGATCCACGAGTCCGACATGCTCCTCGTCCCGGACTCCTCGACCTTCGGGGTGATCCCGTGGATAGAGGACCACGTGAAAACGGCCAGGCTGATCTGCGACGTGAGGGCCGGCTACGGGGCGGGGCGGTTCGGCAGAGACCCCAGGCACGTGGCCCAGGTGGCCGAGTCCAGGATCAAGGAGGCGGGGTTCACCGATTCGCTCTGGGGCCCTGAGATCGAGTTCTTCGTGTTCGACGGCGCCACGTGGGAGGCGAACAACCCGTTCCGGTCCGGCTTCAGCATCTCCTCCAGAGAGTCGGCGAACGAGGCGAGGGGGACGAACTTCCCCATCAGGTTCAAGGACGGATACTACCCGGCCCAGCCCGTCGACACGCTCAGCGAATACAGGGGGGTCTGCGTTAACTACCTCAGGGACGGGTTCGGCGTGCTGTCGAACGCCCACCACCACGAGGTGGCCACCGCGGGCCAGTGCGAGATAGACATCTACAGGGACGAGCTGGTGACCATGGCAGACAGCGCCATGACATAC
>JASHUK010000163.1 GCA_030040055.1 Nitrososphaerales archaeon
CGACCTCAGGAAGCAGGTCTTCGGCGCGGTGGTAGTCAGGCAGAGGTACGCCGTCAGGCGGCTCAGCGGCCAGCGGGTGGAGTTCGAGGACAACGCCGCCGTGATCGTCACCCCGGAGGGGGACCTGAAGGGGACCGACATCAAGGGGCCGGTGGCGAGCGAGGCCGCAGAGAAATGGCCAAGGATCGCCAACCTCGCCTCGATCATAGTATAGGTGGATGGGTTGACAATCGGATCCTCGCTGTCAGAAGACCTCAGGCAGAGGTACCACAGGCGCTCCTTCAAGCCGAGGGTGGGGGACTCGGTCAAGATAGTCAGGGGCGAGTTCAAGGACATCGAGGGGAAGGTCACCAAGGTCTTCCCGGCGCGCGGCAAGGTCACGGTGGAGGGCGTTACCCGGGAGAAGATCAAGGGAGGGTCGTCCCCGGTCCCCATCGACTGCTCGAAGGTCGTTATCACGTCTCTCGCCCTGGACGACGAAACCAGGAAGGGCAGGCTGCAGGAGGCAGAGTAGCTTGGGCAAGAAGGGCGGAAGGAACAGGATGAAGAGGATAGCGGCTCCCCAGGGCTGGGACATATCGAGGAAGGAGTCCCGCTTCGTCTACAAGCCTCTCCCGGGCCCGCACCCGACGCGCCTGTCCTATCCTCTCGGGGTGGTGGTCAGGGACCTGGCGGGGATGGCGGACACGGCGAGGGAGCTCAAGCAGGTCGCGAGGGGAGGGAAGGTCCTGGTCGACGGCTCTCGCCGCGGCTCGACCGCGTTCCCGGTTGGCCTCTTCGACCTGGTCAGCGTACCCCCCGAGGGGGTCTCCTTCAGGATGGTCCCGTCCCCGAAGGGGCTGGTCCTGGCCAGGGTGGAGGGGGGCGAGGCCGGCAGGAAGCTCTGCTACGTCAAGACGAAGACCAAGGTGAAGGGCGGCCACATCCAGTACGGCCTGCACGACGGCAGGTCGGTCATGGACGACAAGCTCAACCTCTCGCCGGGGGACGCGGTGGTCCTCGAGGTCCCCTCCCAGAAGGTGGTCGACAAGGTCAAGCTGGCGAAGGGGTCGATCGGCATCGTCCTCTCCGGTGACCGGGCGGGGCAGGTCGGGAAGATCAAAGAGGTGAAGAAGGGGACGATTTCGAGGGAAAGGATGGTCAGGCTGTCGCTCCCGAGCGGGGAGGCCGAGCTGCCTTCACGCCTGGTGGTACCAGTCGGGACGGACGCCCCGGTCGTCACCGTGGAGGCTCCCGCCCGATGAGCCAGGTCGCAGTCCAGGGGAACCCGATGCGCGAGGTCCGGGTGGGAAAGGTCGTGGTGAACATCGGCGTAGGCAAGTCGGGGGAGGCCATCGAGAAGGGAAAGAGGGTCCTTCAAGAAGTCACGGGGCAGAAGCCCGCCCAGAAGAGGGCTAGGAAGTCCATAAGGGACTTCGGGATACACAAGGGGGAGCCGATAGGGGTGGCCGTCACCGTCCGCGGCAGGGAGACGGGCGACCTCATCGCGAAGCTCCTGAAGGCGAGGGAAGGCAAGCTGGCTGGGTCGTCGTTCGACCCGCGCGGGTCGGTGTCCTTCGGGATCAAGGAGCACATCGAGATCCCGGGGACCAGGTACGACCCTGCGATCGGCATACTGGGGATGAACGTCTCCGTGCTGCTGGAGCGCCCGGGGTACGGCGTCTCAAGGAGGGCGAGGAGGACGTCCAGGGTGGGGAGGTCTCACCTGGTCACGCGGGACGAGGCCATGGAGTACTTCAGGAAGAACTTCGGGGTGACGATTTCATGAAGGAGAGGCATCCAAAGAAGAGGGCGTACGGGAAGTCGACCCACTACTGCCGCCGGTGCGGGCAGTACGGAGCGGTGATAAGGGCCTACGACCTGGTCCTCTGCAGGCAGTGTTTCAGGGAAGTCGCTGAGAGGCTCGGCTTCAGGAAGTACGACTAGCGTGAGATTATGGCAGCCACCAACGTCCTCTCCAACCTCTTCGCCAGCCTCCAGAACGCGGAGATGCGCAACCGGAGGGAGTGCGTCGTTATCCCGGCGTCGACGCTCGCGAGCGAGGTCCTGAGGGTGCTGCAGAAGCGCAGGTACGTGGGGGAGTTCGAGTTCATGGACGACGGGGTGGGGGGGAAGCTGCGCGTGCAGCTCCTGGGGAGGATAAACAAGTGCGGAGTGATATCGCCCAGGCTCCCGGTGAAGTCCTCGAAGCTCGTCGAGTGGGAGCACAGGTACCTCCCCGCGGTCGGGGTCGGGACCCTGATAGTCTCCACGTCCGAGGGGGTCATGTCGCACTCGGAGGCGCAGGAGAAGGGGATCGGAGGGAGGCTAGTCGGATATGTCTACTAAGGCTCCCCAGCAGGCCGTCCAGCTCCCGGAGGGGGTGACGGCGTCGCTCGCAGGCAGGACGCTGAAGGTGAAGGGGAAGCTCGGGGAGGCTTCGAAGAACTTCGAGAAGGTGAACATCAACCTGGCGCTGGAAGGCAACTCGGTCAAGCTGTCACCGTTCTCGGAGAAGAGGAAGGACAACGTGATAGTCAACACCGCGATCAGCCACATCAACAACATGGTCACCGGGGTCACGAAGGGCTACACCTACAGGCTCAAGGTGGTCTTCGCGCACTTCCCGATATCGGTCAAGACAAAGGGGGACGAGGTGCACGTCGAGAACTTCGTGGGGGAGCGCTCCCCGCGCGTGGCGAAGATAGTGGGCGGCTGCAAGGTGACGATCGAGGGGGACGACGTGATAGTGAAGGGGGTCTCGGTGGAGGACGTCGGGCAGACCGCGGCCAACGTGGAGCTCGCCACGAGGATCAAGAGGAAGGACCAGAGGATATTCCTGGACGGCGTATACATATACGCGAAGGAGAGGGGCTCGTAGGATTTGCCGAAGGCGAAGGAGACCGAGGAGGACAGGATGAAGGCGCTCGTAGAGAAGAGGAACGAGGTGTCGAGGACCAGGCCCGCCTTCGTCCGCCAGGAGAGCTGGAGGTACGTCAGGCTGCACCCGGAGTGGAGGAAGCCGAAGGGGGTCGACAACAAGGTGCGCAGGCAGGACAAGGGATGGCCGGCGCTGGTCAGGGTGGGCTACAGGGGACCCGTCGCCGCCAGGGGCATACACCCCAGCGGGCACCTCGAAGTGCTCGTGCACCGGACCGCAGACCTTGAGTCTCTGATCCCGGGCAGGGACGTGGCGCGGATCGGCGGCACGGTCGGGGCCAAGAAGAGGGAGTCGATTCTGAAGAGGGCAGGGGAGCTTGGGATAAGGGTCGTGAACCCCGTGGGGCTGAGGATAATTGAATCTAAGAAGTAAGCGGAGGCTGGCCGCTTCGGTCCTCGGGGTCGGGGTGGACAGGGTCATATTCGACGAGGACTACGCGGACCTGATACAGGACGCCATCACGAGGAGCACGATCAGGGGGCTGATAGGCTTCGGGGCGATCAAGGCGGCCCCCGAGGCGGGGACGTCGCGGGGAAGGGCCAGGGAAAGGTCGAAGAAGCTCAAGCGCGGAAGGGGCTCGGGGTCGACGGAGGGGAAGCGGGGGGCGAGGAACCCCAGGAAGAGGCTCTGGGTCAGCCGCGTGAGGGCCATGAGGTGGAGGCTGAAGGTGGCCGAGGAGAAGGGGACGATAAGCAAGGAGTCCTACTGGAAGCTCTACAGGCAGGTGAAGGGGGGGCAGGTCAGGGACGTCAAGCACCTCCTCGACCTGATGAAGGGAGGGGCGAAGTAGAGTGGCCGGCTACGTCCCGCTCCACAGGCGCAGGCGCGAGGGGGTCACGGACTACCGCTCGAGGCGCCGCGCGATATCGTCCCGCAGGGCTCTGCTCGTGGTCAGGATATCGAACAAGAACGTCTCCGCCCAGTTCGTACGTCCGGCCGCAAAGGGGGACCTGGTCCTTGCGTCCGCGCACTCCGCCCAGCTGCGGAAGATGGGATGGCAGGGCTCGCTGACGGCAACCCCCGCCTGCTACCTCCTCGGCCTGGCCGCCGGCAAGAAGGCGCTCGAGAAGGGGGTGAAGGACGCGATCCTCTACTGCGGGCTGGCGCCCTTCGTCTCTGGCTCGAGGGTGTCCGCGTTCGTCAAGGGGGTGCGCGACTCGGGGCTCGAGGTGCCCGTGGACGAAGAGGTCCTGCCTGACGAGGAGAGGATAACCGGGAAGACGATAGCCGAGCACGCGTCCAAGCTCGCGGCCGACGACCGCGAAGCCTACGCCAAGCGCTTCTCCGCGATGATAGAGAGGGGTTTCAAGCCTGAGGGGTATCAGGAGAAGTTCGAGCAGCTGCGGACCTCCATAGCCGGAGGGAAGAAGTGATGTCGACCATGCAGAGGAGGGCCCCGCAAGAAGAGCCGGAGGTCTGGGTCCCGCGGACGAAGCTCGGGAAGCTGGTCAACGAAGGGAAGATCACGTCCCTCGACGAGATTTTCAGGACCGGGCAGAGGGTGAGGGAGGCGGAGATCGTCAAGAGGCTCCTCCCGGACCTCCGGAACGAGGTCGTCGGGGTCAGCATCGTCCAGAAGCAGACGGACGCCGGGGAGCTGACCAGGTTCTCGGCGGTGGTGGCGGTCGGCAACGGGGCTGGCTGGTTCGGAGTGGGGAAGGCGAAGGCGATGCAGACGAGGGAGGCGATAGAGAAGGCCACCTCTGCGGCCCTGCTCAACATAATCCCGGTCAAACTTGGCTGCGGCAGCTGGGAGTGCAGGTGCGGGAGGACCCACTCCGTCCCCTACCGGATCAGGGGGAAGGCAGGGAGCGTGACGGTCGAGGTCATCCCTGGCCCCCGGGCCCTCGGACTGGTCGCCGGACCCGCCCTGAAGAACCTCCTCCAGCTCGCGGGGGTGCAGGACGCCTGGATCAGGACGTTCGGGTCGACCAACACGTTGTCTTCCCTGGCCAACGCGGTCTACGACGCGTTCCGGATGTCGCAGGGGCTGAACGTCTGAGGGGACTGGAATGAAGCTCCTCCTCGTCGTCAACCTCCACGGGGCGATCAACTCCCCGTCCGCCGTGAGGAAGGCACTCACCGAGCTGAAGGTCGTCAGGAAGTTCTCCGCGTCGGTGGTGACCGACGACCCCAACACGGTCGGCATGCTCAGGCTCTGCAAGGACTACGTCGCATGGACGGAGGCCGACCCCGAGCTGCTCGCGCTCCTTCTGCAGAAGAGGGGGATGGTCAGCGAGGCGCGGGCCCTGGACGCGGCGGGCCTCAAGACGCTGGGGTTCAAGGACTTCGGGGCTCTGGCTGCGCACATGCTCGAGAGCGGGACCAGGCTGTCCGCCATGGAAGGGCTGAGGCCCTTCTTCAGGCTCGCCCCGCCGAGGGGGGGCTTCAAAGGCTCGATGAGGAGGCAGGCGAACGACGGCGGGGTGCTGGGCAAGAACCCGCACCTGCCCGAGATCGTGAGGAGGATGGTCTAGACGCCGACGAGGACGCGCAAGGGGAGGAGGTACAGGGGGATGCGGACCCACGGCTACGGGCAGATAGGCCAGCACAGGCACTCGGGCAAGAGCGGAGGGCACGGCAACGCGGGGCTCCACAAGCACAAGTGGAGCTGGATGATCATAAACGACCCCGACCACTTCGGGAGGGACCCATTCAGGCCCCCTGGCCACTTCCACGCTTCGAGGTGGGTGAACGTTGGGGACCTCGACGGCCTGGCGGCCATGGCGGGGGCGCTGGACCTGTCCTCAATGGGGATCGAGAAGCTACTCGGATCGGGGCGAGTCGCCAGGGCCTACGAAGTGAAGGTCGCATCCTTCACGAAGAAAGCTCAGGCTAAAATAGAGGCCGCGGGCGGAAA
>JASHUK010000015.1 GCA_030040055.1 Nitrososphaerales archaeon
GTGGCCAGCATACTTCCGCATCAGCTGTTGCGCCTGCGGGAAGTACTTGGATGGCACCGTCCAGCCGGATTTGAATGTCTGGTTGTTGAACGGCGCGTCTGCAAAGTCTTTCATGCAGTAGAACCGGGCGGCCCGGCTGACGGCGACATCGCCTAGGCTCATGCTGCAATACACGCCACCGCTGGTCCCGGTCGTGAGGAAGACCTTGGGAGAGGCGTCCTGGATCATCTGAGTGAGCATCGACCTGATCGGCAGAGAATAGCTTCCGTCGGGCATTTTCTTGGCATCCTCGTGCATGTGGAGCTCGGTATGATACACGAGCACTCTAAGTCCGTTGATCGTCGTGAAGCAATACTCTCCGAGGCACCTGCTCTCTCGCGCTGGACCGTCGGGCCCGATCTGCGGCAGGAGCCTTTCGAAGTTTCTGGCGTAGGGATGCCACTTGGTTGGCTCGACGCCAGGCGTGAGGACGTCTGCCATCGCCTGGGTTTCCGCCGAGGTGTCCATCATGGCGACGACGTCCGCCTTTGGCAGAGGACCATCGCGAGGGCTGGTGACAGAGATGTCAGGGACCGGCTCGAGCCCACGTGGGAATGGGATGTCCCTAGCGTAATCCGCCGACCTTGCCGCCGGCTGGCCGTATCTCAGGCGGCTCGCCAGAGCGCTGCGTCGGTTGAGCGTTCTCCGATCGTATTGGTTGGAATTGACGTTCACGACGTAATCGCCGCGAGGTCAGACTCCAGTGCTTTCAGGTCAAGGCCAGGTGGAGCCTGGCCGGAAGGCCCGACCCAATCAGTGCTCAGCACGGCGAATGCCTCGTCCATGTACGTCAGGTAGAACTGCCAGGTCATCGACTTCAGCGCCCCCCATGTCACGACATAGAGGTTCCGCGCGTCGTAGGCTACCGCGGGAACGCAGTGACCATTCTTGGGGTTGGGAGCCGCACTACCGACGGGGCCTTGAGGGGGAACGACCCAAGGGGTCGTAAGGAAGTCGGTGTTGGGAGCGACGGCGAAATTGGGGAGCGCCAGACCGATGTACAGCGATCCGAAGAGATAGACGGAGTCTTGAGCCTGGACCATGCTGCGAGGCTCCAGCTGCGCGTATGCATGAATCTTGTCTTCGCCGATGCCTGTCTTGATGCCTGTCTTCCTCCAGTAGTTCAGCACCTCGAGTAGGCTCGCCCCGGCGTCGGCAACCCCATGGGCGAAGTGGTTGTAGGCTGTGAGAATGTCGGGGTCAGTGACTACCTTCTCGTGGCCGGCGTTGGCCGTCCACTCCTCAATCATGTGACCTGCCGCAGCGCAAGTGCAGTCTCCAAGCTTGTCGTTGAGGAACATCGGCCAAGTCTTCACCGCGTTCGCATAGTCGACCGACGGAGGAGGAGCCTGCAGCTTACTCGTAAGGTACTTCGCTAGCAACAAGGTTCTCTCGTCGAACTTCGGAGGGAGTTTTCCCAGCTTCATCGCAGGTCGTGATGAGGCGGCGCCCTTATTTGAGGATTACCATGATTTCATAGGTCATTTCATATGCTTAGACCTGGAGTAAGCCCAATATTGGGACAGGCTAGGGTGGATACGTCTGTGACTCCACTTGGAAATGCCGAACTCTCGGTATGCGGCGGCAAAGAAGACTAAATTACTGCAGAGGGGGGCGGAGCCCGTCTTGGCGCCGGGTGGAACGTAGTGGGTGCCCGCGGAGGCAGGGAATTCCTCGCCAGGCTCGACTCGACGAAGAGGGAGGTCTGGTACGGCGGAGAGAAGATAGAGGGCAACGTCTCTTCGCACCCGGTCTTCAGGGGGATAGCCCGGTCGCTGGCTGCGCTGTACGAGATGCAGGCCAGCCCGGACAGCCGAGACTCGATGACGTACACGTCCCCTTCGAGCGGGGATAGAGTGGGCCTTAGCTTCCTCCAGCCGAAGACCAAGGAGGACCTGGTGCGTCGCACCCGGATGATGAAGGCTTGGGCGGACTACTCCGGGGGGATGCTCGGGAGGACCCCCGACTACCTGAACAGCTCGATAATGGCGATGGCCGCGGCCGAGGGATTCTTCGGAAAGGAAGGGACGGATTTCGCCTCGAGAGTGAGAGACTACTATGAATATGTCAGAGAGAACGACCTGCTCCTCACCCACACGCTGATCAACCCTCAGGTCAACCGCGCGGTGGGCCCTTCGAAGCAGGCGGACCCCTTCGTGGCGGCGAGGGTCGTCGAGAAGACCTCGGAGGGGGTGATCGTCAGGGGCGCCAGGATGCTCGCGACGCTGCCCATGGCCGACGAGATAATGGTCTTCCCGTCGACGGTGGTCCGGTCCGGCCAGGACGACGCCCCGTACTCGATCGCGTTCGCGCTCCCGGTCAGCGCGAAGGGCCTGAAGTTCATCTGCAGGGAGACCTTTTCGTCGGACTCGAAGTACGACCATCCCCTCGCGTCCAGGTTCGACGAGCAGGACGCCGTAGTGGTGTTCGACGACGTTGTGGTGCCGTGGGAGAGGGTGTTCATCCTGGAGGACCCCGAGAAGGCGAACAAGGTCAGCGAAGAGACCTCGGCAATAGTCTTCATGGCGCACCAGGCAGCGGTGAGGGAGGCGGCCAAGGCCGAGTTCCTCGCCGGGCTTGCGACCCTGGTCGCGGAGACCATCGGCGCGGACCAGTTCCCCCACGTCCAGGAGAAGATCGCGGAGATACTGCTTACGGCCGAGTCGATGAAGGCGTTCATCAGGGCGAGCGAAGCCAACGCCAGCCCCAACAGGTGGGGCCTGATGACCCCCGACTACGTCCCTATCAACTCGGCCCGCAACCTCTGGCCGAGGGTCGCCCCCAGGTTCGCCGAGATAGTCAAGCAGCTCGGGGCAAGCGGGCTGATGGCCATCCCCCCGAAGGAGATCCTCGCCTCTGCGGAGAGGCCCGATGTCGACAGGTTCTACCAGTCCAAGCTCCTGGGAGCCGAGGAAAGGATAGGGCTCTTCAAGCTGGCCTGGGACGCGGCAGGGAGTTCCTTCGGCGGGAGGCAAGACCTGTACGAGAGGTTCTTCTTCGGCGACCCGGTAAGGATGGCCAGCGCCTACTACGCGTGGTACGACAAGGAACCGTATAGGGAGCGGGTCCGCAAGCTCCTCGCGAGAGAGTGACCGGTCTGCCCGCCCGTCCCCCAGCGTTCGACGTAGTGAAGGCGGGGCACATCGAATACCTTGTCACGAACCTCAGGGAGGCCAAGCGGTTCTACGTCGACACGCTCGGCTTCGTCCTGACCTCCTCCGACAGGGGGCACCTCTATCTGAGAGGGATGGAGGACAGGCATCACCACTCCCTCGTCCTGACCGAGGCGGGGGCCCCCGGAGTCGCCCACTTCGCGTTCAAGGTCGCCTCGGAGGAGGACCTCCCCGTCCTGGCGAAGCTTCTGAAGGCAAGGGGCTGCAAGACGGAGTGGGAGGATGCAGGGAGCGAGGAGGGGATAGGGAAGTCGCTCAGGGCTCAGGACCCCTTCGGCTTTCCGGTCGAGTTCTACTGCAAGGCCGAGAAGGAGGACTGGATGCTGCAGAGGTTCGACAGGTACAAGGGGGCTGCAGTGCTGAGGCTGGACCACTTCAACCTGTTCGTCCCGGATGCCTCGGCCGCCTACGACTGGTACGTTGACGACCTAGGCTTCGGCTGCACGGAAACGACCGAAACCGAGGGGAAGGACCCCAAGCTGTGGGCCGCCTGGCTCAGGCGCAAGCACACCTGCCACGACGTCGCGCTGACCACGGGAAAGGGCCCCAGGGTCCACCACGCGGGCTTCACCGTTCCGGACAGAGGTTCGGTCATGGATTGCGCCGACGTCCTGGCGGCCTCCGGATACCTCGACCGCATGGAGCGGGGGCCGGGGAGGCACGGAGTGTCCAACGCGTTCTTCCTCTACCTCAGGGACCCGGACGGGAACCGCTTCGAGCTGTACACAGGCGACTACCTGAGCGCCGACCCCGACTGGGTCCCGATCAGGTGGAAGCTCAACGACCCGCAGCGCCAGACCTTCTGGGGCGCCCCGACCCCCGCCAGCTGGTTCAACGAAGCCATGATGGTGAAGTCGTTGAAGTCTGGCGGGTTCATGCGGCTCAGGCTCCCCGCGATCGTCGACCGCCCCAACTACCTGCTCCCGGGAGGGAGGGCTACCAAATGATGTCGGACGGCGGCGCAGGGTGGTCCGGAGGCTCGACTGTCGTGTACTGCTGCGCGAAGTAGACCAGCGGACGCTTCGAATTCGCCGCCTTCGCGCTCACTACCTCACCCAGAACCATCGAGTGGTCCCCTCCGTCGTAGACCTTCCACCGTCTGCACTCGATCACGGCGCGTGCCCCTTCGATCAGGGGGGAGCCGGTCACGCCGGCGGAGTGTCTTATCCACTTGAACCTGTCCTTCAGCTCTGTCCGTCCCGCGAACCTGTCAGAGACTGACTTCTGGTCGTCCGAAAGGAAGTTCACGGCGAAGGCGCCCGCCTCCGTGAACATGTCGTGCAGCGCCGACCCCTTGGACAGCGAGACCATGACGAGCGGCGGGGAGAGCGACACGCTCGTGAATGAGCTGACCGTGATCCCCTTGGGACCGTCAGGGGTCGAGGTTGTGACCACTGTGACCCCTTGGGGGTAGGCCCGCATCGCCTCCTTCAGGCCCGCCTGTAGTTCGTCTAGGTTCAGAGGGCGACTCATGCGAGTATGTGTTCCGCCGCTCCCCGAGTCGTTAAAGATGTTGTCGACCCCGCCCTCTGCCGGTCAATCTTAAAACGCGGTTCCGGGCGCAGGATGAACTAGATGGTCAGCGGCCAAAGGAGGCATCGCTCCCTGCTGGAGAGGGCATCCTACTCTATCGGCCTGGTCGCCGCGGTTGTCTTCGTGGGGACGGTCTCGATGCACCTCATAGAAGGGTGGTCCTACCTCGACGCCTTCTACTTCACGAGCATGATAGCCACCGGGCAGGGACCGCCGCCGAACCTCGCCCCAAGCTCAGCCGTGGGGAAGGTCTTCACGTCCGTGCTGGC
>JASHUK010000164.1 GCA_030040055.1 Nitrososphaerales archaeon
TCGAGCTGCTCCCAGATCTTGACGAACTCCCTGAGTGAGGTCCCGGGCATGTCGAGGGAGTGGGACATCAGGTTGGTGACCGCCCTCAGCCCCACCGACGCGAGCGAGAGCTTCATCTCCCTCCCCGGCCTCATCACCCTCACCCTGTCGTGGACCGCCGTCCTCTCGCCGTCGGCGGTCAGCCCGACCCCGCCGTACTCGTCGTTGAGGTCGAAGACGATGCTGTAGGCCCCGTGCTCCACCAGCCCCCTCAGGAGCATCTTGGCGAGGTGCGACTTCCCCGACTCCTTCCGCCCCGTGATCACGGTTATCCTCCCGTCCAGCGCCTCGGCGGGTATGCAGAACTCGGCCCCGGAGTCGACTGTCCCGACCCTGATCGCCCTGCGCCCGAGCGGGGCGACGGTGGAGAGAAGGTCCCCGACCATCAGCCTGCTGACCCTGGAGTTGGCCCTCGAAGGGGTCCAGTCTATCCTCGGGGTCAGCCTCCCCCCCGCGAGCGTCCCCCTCGCCTTGCAGGCGAGGACCCTCATGTCCCTGATGAGCGTGGATATGGTCGCGATGTCGGTGGGGTCTTCCGTGACCCCCGGGGTGGCGACGGAGAGCACCTCCTCGCGGGCTATCTCCTCCTCCACCCCTTCGACGTCGAGGTACCTTTCGTCGTAGATCTGCAGGACGAGGCTCCTCGACTCCTCGGACGCGACGAGGTAGTCCCCTATCTTCGCCTGCTCCCGGGAGGACGCTATCACGAGTATGTCGTCCGACTCCTTCTTCAGTATCTTCAGGCCTAGGCTCCCCCCCGGAAGCTCCCGAGCGCTATCGTCCTGAGCCCGACCGTGGGTATCCCCCGCACCCTGAACTGCTTCGTGACGAAGGCCTTCAGAGCCTGGTCGTCCGCCTTCGAGAAGATCGAGAGGTGGTGCGCCACCTTGAGGGACTCCGGGTAGCCCGCCGAGAACGCGTCGTTCCAGAGCACCCGCCCCAGGACTGTTTCCGGGGCCTCCGAGTCGGACGCCACGTCGAGCCTGAACACGAGCCCGTCGGCGGAGAACTTCGCGAGTAGCGTGACCACGCTCCCCTCCTCCAGCAGGTGATAGGACGGGGACTTCGCCCTCGTCAGGGAGCTCACCGCCCCTTCAGAGAAGATCAGGGAGCTCGACTTCGAGAAGCCAACGAGGGACTTCCCGCCCGGGACGGCGCGCCCGATCCTGCTCATCGGGTGCTTCAGCGACCCGTCAGCCATCACCACAAGGTTCTCGTCGCTCGCGAGCAGGGAGCCCACCACGCGGCGCTCCAGCGCGTTCCTGATCGCCCTCTCGGCGACCACATGGTCGGACAGGAAGAGGCCGAGCTCGGGGGAGGACAGGGGGACGCCGAGCCCCTTCACCCCGTCCT
The DNA here is from genome assembly GCA_030040055.1 of Nitrososphaerales archaeon. Lineage (GTDB taxonomy): Archaea > Thermoproteota > Nitrososphaeria > Nitrososphaerales > Gagatemarchaeaceae > UBA183. Next base: position 1,393 of record JASHUK010000164.1, read on the forward strand.
TCGAGACATAGGCCAGGACGGGGCCGAGCCTGAAGAACCTCCTGACGGCCCCGCCGAACGAGACCCCGACTGCGGTCCGCGCCGCGTACAGCGACCCCTCCGACGTCTCTCCGACCAGCACGCACGTCGAGTCGACGGAAGCCACCGGCCTCCCTTCCTTGACGGGAATTATGCACCCAGGGACCATGGCTTCGTCCGTTTCCCCGACGTACGGATAGACGTCCTTCCCATACCTGCTGAAGATGAAGTTCCGGCCGGAGAGCTGTCCTTCGGCGTCGTCGGCGAGTTCCTTGAAGCACCTCTTGAGCTCCTCTGCGAGGGAGTCGAGGGGGCCTGGCTGTTCCGTGGTGGGAAGGCTTAAAATACTGTTGGACATGTTGGCCACCAATAGCATGGCGGGGAAGGTTAATAAGAGTTGCGCATGTTGGCCAATAACAACACGCCAGGGGGCCTAGGCGACGGGCGACCCCGCTCCCCCGCCCAGCGTGACCGTGAAGCTCAAGCGGGGCTCCTGGGAGATCGAGATCACCTCCCCGGAAGACCGGGTCCAGCAGGCGGTCGAGAGCGTCCTGGCCGGGATGGCGTCGAAGGAAGCGGCCCTGCCGCCCCCGGACGAGCCCGACCCCGGGGCGAGGCGGTTCGAGACCTGCAGGGGGCTGCTGCAGACCATGTGGGGGGAGGGCTGGTTCGCCGTCCCGAAGTCGCTCTCCGAGGTGCACGACGAGATGAGCAGGAGGGGCTACCACTACGACAGGACTGCGGTGGCCCACACGCTGGTCGACCTCGTCCGCGAGGGCACCCTGTTCAGAGACGGCAGCATGAGGAACTACAGGTACGTCCAGAAGCGGCCCCCCGGCGGACCGGCCGCTGGCGGGCCCCCGTAGCGGGCTGCGCGGACTTAATATCACGACCGTGCCCCGCGCCTAGGTTGGCCGGCCTCCGCGACTTCAGCCGCTACTCGGTCGAGCCCGGCGCGAAGGTGAGGCTCGGGAAGCTCGACCCCTCCGACACGTCCGGCTTCAAGGGGGGGAAGAAGGAGGCCGAGGAGGTGCTCGGGACGCTCAGGGGAAAGCTCGAAGGCCTGCAGGAGCTGCTGTACGCCGAGCACAGGCACAAGATACTGGTCGTGTTGCAGGGGATGGACACCTCGGGGAAGGACGGCGTGATCAGGAAGGTCTTCGAGGGGGTCAACCCGGAGGGGGTGAGGGTGGCGCACTTCGGCCCTCCGACCGAGGAGGAGAAGGACCACGACTTCCTCTGGCGGGTGCACCCCCAGGTCCCCGGCTCCGGGGAGGTCGTCATCTTCAACAGGAGCCACTACGAGAGCGTCCTGGTCGAGCGAGTCCACGGCCTCGTCCCGAGGGACGTGTGGCAGCACAGGTATGCGGAGATCGTCGACTTCGAGAGGCTGCTGGTGGAGGAGGGGACGGTGGTCATGAAGTTCTTCCTCCACATCGACAGGGAGGAGCAGAGGGAGCGGCTCGAGGAGCGCCTTGACGACCCGACGAAGCACTGGAAGTTCAGCGTGAACGACCTCCCCGAGAGGAAGTTCTGGTCAGAGTACATGGGCGCGTACGAGGATGCGATAGGGAAGACGAGCTCCAAGCACGCGAAGTGGTACGTGGTCCCCTCCAACCACAAGTGGTTCAGGGACCTGCTGGTCTGCTCCGCCCTCGTCGGGGCGCTGGAAGAGATGGGGATGAGGTACCCGCCCCTCCCGAAGGGGGACAAGGGCGTCGTGGTGCCGTAAATCAGGCCACCGCCAGTGCGTAGCCGACGAGGAAGGCCACGGCAGGGACCACCACCCAGGTCCCTATGGTCTCGTAGGCGAGCCGCGCGTTGATCACAGCAGTCCGCTGGGACACCGCGGCGCCGATCATCCCCCCGAGGACGCACTGGCTGATTGACATCGGGACGGCGAGCTGGGTCCCGACCCAGACCAGCAGGGCGCTGGCCGAGAAGACCGCGAGGACCCCCTGCGGGCTGAGCGACAGCATCTTGTCTCCCATGGTCCCGGCCACGTTCCCCTTCCCCAGTGCCACCACCCCGAGCAGGGCCACCCCGGTCATCGCCGCGGAGAGCAGCGCCAGGCCCGCCCCTCCCTCCCCGGCCGCGGACGTCCCCGTTATGAGGCCGAGGTTGTTGGCTCCGAGGGAGTAGGCGACGAGCAGCGACCCCGCGACCACCCCGAGCCTGTTGAACGTGTCCGACGCCACGATGCTGAGCCGAGGCACGACCCGCGACATCCCCTTGTGCAGGAGGTAGGCCACCACCCCGGCCAGCACGGGGGCCACGAACCAGAACGAGACCACCAGCTCCACCTGGGGGAGCCTCACGGAAGCCCCGACGCCGAGGGCGACGCCGAGGAAGGCGCCCACCATCGCGCTGCTCAGGGACGCGGGGAGCTTCGCGACGGTCAGCGCCAGCATCAGTGCGGCAGAGAGCACCAGGGTGAGAAGGAGCCCCGAGCTGGGGACGGAGAGTGCCAGGGACCCGTCGAGGCTCTTCAGCATCTTCGGGCCCTCCGCGAGGACCCCCAGGAGCATCCCGACGACAGTGGCGGCGACCGCCCCCTTCAGCGACAGCACGCCGGACCCCCTCATGTTGCCTATCAGGAACGAGCTGTTGTTCCAGCCGAAGACGAAGCTCAGGGCCAGCCCGGACACGATGAGGGTGTCAGCCATAGCCCTTCGCCACGAGGATCAGCACGACGTCGCTCGCGTCCTGCGCCCTGTCGGCCATCCCGTCCGTGGTGAACAGGAAGTCCCTCATCTGGATCACCGTCACGGGGTCGGGCCTCTCCGCCTGCGCGAAGAGCGCCCTCGTCACCTCGTCCTTGGAGGCGTCCGCCGCCCGCTCCATCTCCTCGACCTTGGGAATGCGCCCCATCATCTCCTTCCGCCCGAGCTCGAAGGCCTCCAGCAAGGAGCCCAGCGCCTCCACCGTCCCCACGACGTCCGCGAAGAACTCCGTCGCGCTGTCCGACGCGATTAGGGCCAGCGCGAACCCGTCCAGCGCCGCGTCCGACCCGATGAACCTGGCCGCCCCCTTCGCGCAGTCCGCGACGTCGTGCAGCCGCCCGAGCAGGTCGAGCATGTCCTCCCTCACGCCGCCGAAGAAAGCCCCCTCGGCTATCTCGGTGCTGAGAGACCGCCTGAAGTCGGCCGAGGCCTGCTCCGAGTCGAGCACCTTCTGGACGAGCCCGGCCACCGCCGCCTGGTCCCTCGACGAGGAGGCGCGCGTCAGCTTCTGGAAGTCGAGCACGGACTCGTGCACTATCGAGTACTCCTTGAGTATCCCGGCCACGATCGCCCTCTCCTTGCTCTCGAACGAGAGCCCCGGGATCTTCAATGCGCTTTCACCCTCCCGCTCCCATTGATAATTGTTGTAGCAGAGAAGGGCGGGCCTTCTACCCCTTCGGGAACTTCTTCGCCAGCTGCTCGCCCAGCCTCTGGACCCCGACGGTGGTCACCCTGTACTTGCCTCCCCCCTCGGCCTCGACCCGCTCCACGTGGGCCATCTTGGCGAGCTCGCTCAGCCGGGAGCTGATGGTCTTCGGGTTCAGCCCTGTCGCCCCCTGGATCTCCGCGACGCCCAGCGCGTCGGAGGCGGACCTCCCGCTGAGGCTGGCTATGCGGGCCGCCACGAGCTGCAGCAGGATCACGTCCCTGTCGGAGAGCTTCCGGTCCTGCGACCACACCCTCGGGCCTTCGTCAGTTATCCTGACGTAGTCTCTGAACATCTGGACCAGGTCGTTCAGTGAGTGGTTCACCGCGATAGCCCTGGCCAGGTCCATCCCGGGGACCACCTTGGCCACGAACTCGTGGAGCGAGCGCATGACCACTTCGGGAGGGCCGGAGAAGTCGACCTTGCTCCCAGCGTAACTCACCGAGACCGACAGCTCCCTGTCCGCGGACGCGCCCTGCTCCCTCAGGGCGGGGACCGCCAGGGCGGATTAATTAGCTTGGCTGGGCTCTGCCACGGCGTCGAGGGTCTCCTCGTGCGGTTCCTCCGGCGCCAGGGGCGCCATGCTCGGGGCCGTGTAGACGAACTCGCCGTTCTCGCCCTTGAAGCGCCTTATCTTCGTCGTCTTGGCCAGTCGAAGAAGCGCGACCGCGACCGACTGCTTCGGGTAGTTGAGGCCGTAGGACCGGAGCGCCTCCCTCACGTCTGACAGCTTCCTGCTCTCCCTCCCCCACGGGTCGGAGAAGAACTTCCCTATCACGTCGGAGAGCGAGTCCCCCTTCTCGACCCTGACCGACGGCAGCGGGGCGCGGCGACGGGCGGGGCTCGCGGATTCGTCCTTTGTGGCGGGCTGCGCGCCCTCCTCCGGGCTCTCACGCTCTTTTCCCGGGAGCTTGGCAGCGAGGACGGGGACCAGCTCTATCGCCTCTTTCAGCCTGTCGGGCTCGGCTTCGACCTCTGCCTCGGCGGAGCCCAGCTTGACCCTTATCCTCGCCAATGGACCGACCGACGCCGCCACCGCGATATAAGGTGGGGCTCCCGGCGGGGCGCCTACTCCAGGCTGATGAAGAGGAAGACCGAGTAGGCCACGATGGCTAGCAGGTCCGTGTACGGGAAGAAGTTCCCGCTCCCGATGATCACGGGCCCGACCTGGTTGACCACGAGCGGGTAGGTCGTTATCGAGTTGACGAGCAGGGCCACGAACACGACGATGAGCCCCAGCGAGAAGTAGGCGCGTGTCGAGGCGTAGACCTTGACGTAGACCACGACGAGGGAGGCAAGGAGGGCCATCTCCACGGTGGAGAGCACGATGTGGAGCTCGAGGGCCCTCTCGATCGAGAGGTAGAACGGGTAGCGGTTGAAGAATATCGGCGGAGGCTGTATCGACTGCGCCAGGAGCACCCCGATGAGGATAGAGACCAGCAGGACGAAGGGGACGACGACAAGCCCGAGCCTGCGGCCTGTCTTCTTTGGTTCCTCCTCGGCCGGAGGGGCCGGCGGCGGCGCCAAAGGGCTCTCGCTCATCATTCTCCCCTCTTCGTGGGCCTGGACCTCTTCAATATCTCTTCCAGACTTGCCCAGTGGGCCTCCATCGAGTCCGTTATGAAATAGACCTTCCCGTACTTCTCCCCCTCGGCTACGACCATCCTGTTCTTCTCGAGGACCGACAGGTGGTGCCTGACCGTGGTGTAGTCCAGCCCCAGCCTCTTGGTCAGCTGCTGCGCGTTCGAGGGCTGCGACTTCAGCGCGTAGACAATCATCGTCCTGGACCTGGCTCCCACGCTCCCGGCGAACAGCCACCATAGGAGCCGCTCGTAATCGTCCATCCCTCTTGGCCTCTGTATGCTCTCCGATAATTGTAGCGAATGAAGGCGCCGCAGCTTCGCCGGGCGGCCCGGCCCCCCTCTGAGGCCGCCGAATGCGGCCAAGACTACGGTCTCGTCCCTAGGACCAGGGTGACGTTCTTCAGCGTGTCGCCGTTGACGACCCCGAGGATCAAGGTCTGCCCCGGGACCGTGTTCAGCGCGAGGTAGCTCGAGAGCGCATCGAAGCTGACTATCTTGGTCCCGTTGATCGAGACGATGATGTCGCCGCCCACCAGGTAGGCCTCGCCCGCGATCTCAACCTGCTTCGTCCCCGCCATCAGCCCCGCCTGGGCCGCCGGGCTCCCCACGGTCACCTGCTCGATCAGGACGCCGTAGGTGTAGTTCGTCCCGGCCGCGGCCGCGATCTGGTAGTCCATGTCCGTCCCCTCGATGCCCAGGTAGGAGTGGAGGCTGTACCCACCGGTCGATATCATGGTGGGGAGCTCCTTGATTATCGTCTCCGAAGGTATGGCGAAGCCTACCCCCTGCGAGCCGCTCACGACCGCGGTCGTGATGCCGATCACGCTGCCGTTGGAGTCGAGCAGCGGGCCCCCCGAGTTCCCGGGGTTGATCGGGGCGCTGAACTG
>JASHUK010000165.1 GCA_030040055.1 Nitrososphaerales archaeon
TCTCTGCGAGTACAGGGGGGTGCAGATTGCCTCGCTCCAGGTAGTCTCGGACCTGCTCTGGGGGAAGAGGTGGCGCCCTTCATTCCACAAGAGCAAGGTCACTTCAAGCAGCAGGCTTGCCGTTGCGGCCGCCGTCGAGGCCCTCGTCGGGCCGCCGGCGTGACGATATGTATTGTACCAGAAGAGCCTCCTGAGACCTCTCGACGAATCTGGCTTTGCTTCGCCTGAGGGCCTCGATGGCTTCCAAGCCTCCGATTCCTCTGTCGGCCGCCATGTACGCGGCTAGGACGCATCCGGTCCTCCCCTCCCCTGCGAGGCAATGCACCGAGACTTTCCTTCCCTTGGCCAGCCTCTCCGTCAAGAACCCGACAGCCTCGTCGAGGGCGGCCGCCTCTGGGACCTGGTGGTCCCGCATGGCTACGTGCTTAACCTCAAGATCCAGACCTTCGCGCCACTCGTCGGGTAGCGGCTCCTCGGTCAGCGTAAGAATTGTGTCGATGCCATGCGAGACGAGCCACTTCAGCTGACCTCTTGAAGAGGGCCTTCCGCAAGCGGCCAACCTGTCCTGCTCGACCCAGACGAAGCCCGTGGGCTTGTCTGTGAACATCGCCCTAACCCTCCTGAGGAGAACTCCTCCTGTTCCCAACGCGCTGCGCTCCTGCCGCGGCGGGTGTCTGACCTAGCTCTCGAGGACTTCCAGCTTGCCGTATCTTCCTACGTTGAGCCGGAGCTCCCCTCGGAAGCTGTTCGTGTAGCCGTTTGTGACCCTCACCTTCGACCCCTGCTTCACTTGGTCGATTTGGTCGTCCCACAGGGATAGCTTCACCTGTCCCGTCTCATCCTTCAGCATGCAGTCTGCAACTCTGGCCTCTCCGCCCGCTCTCAGGTTGACGCTCCTCGGCTCCGCCATTTCGGCGATCTCTCCTTCAGCGTCGACCCTTCTCATCCCGTCCCTAAGGTCTCTTACGTTCATCTTTCAGCATCCGGTCGCGGGCGGCCATATTTAACATTGAAGCGACAATCCGCTTCAAAGGAACCGTTTAAACAGAAAGAAATCCCGCGGGCCGAACCATGGTCCTGACGCCAGTGGACTTCCTCCTCCTCGGCGTCTCGCTGGCAGCTCCCCTAGCGCTATTCCTGCTCACGATCCGACCGTATCTGCGCTATCTGGTCAGAAGGGGGCTTGTCCAGGACGACCTCCACAAGCGACCTCCTACCAAGGTCCCATCGCCTGCCGGCCCGCTCATCTTCCTCTGCGCCGTCGCGGGAGAGGTCGTGGTGTACCTTGTCTTCGGGACCCTCATCCCTATCGCCCTCATAGGATGCGCGACTGTGTCATTCGCGGTGGGGATGGTGGACGACTTCAGGGTCCTTGGCGCGAAGACGAAACCCCTCCTGCTGCTTCTGTCAGGAGTCCCCTTCGTCGCCTGCGTCGTGTTAGACCCCAACCTGTACAATGCGAGCATCGCTTTCCCATTCTTCGGGAGCACGAGCCATCACTTCCTGACCTATACCGTGCTCATCTTCGCCGCCTTTCCTATCGTCGCGAATGCCTTCAACATGGTCGACGGCTTCAACGGGGAGGTCTCGGGGTTCTCCGTGCTGACCTCGCTGGCGCTGGTCTTCGCGATAGCGCTGAGACTGGCCGCAACGCCAGGGTACCCTATCGCCAGGCTCGCCTCGGCCCTTCCGCTCGTGGCCGTCTCGGTCGGCTTCTTCCTCTACAACCGGTATCCTTCGAGGGCCTTCGACGGGGACAGCGGCAGCCTGATGCTGGGAACCCTGTACGCGGGGCTCGCAATCACCGGCGGGGTCGACGTCGCGGCCATAGTCGCGATAATGCCCGCGGTCCTGAACTCCTTCTACGTACTCTCTAGCGTCAGGGGGCTCGTCGAGCGTAGACGGATGGGTGGGAGGCCGACCTACATCGGAGACGACGGCAAGCTATACGCCTCGAAGGAGCCGGGGGCGCCTGCTACCCTCGCTAGGATGATACTGCTGGACGGCCCGTTGAGCGAGCAGGAGCTGGTCGGGGCCGTCCTTAAGCTGACAATCGTTTCCTGTCTGCTGTCCGCGCTGACTTCGATCCTGACCTGGGTGGTCTGAAGTGAGGCTCCTCCCAATAGTCGGGATCCTACTCGTCGCCTGGTTGCTGATGATTGCCGAGGTCTACGCCTTCTTCAACGTCATCCTAGCGTCCGAGCCGCCGGTCTCCGAGCTGGGCAGGCTGTCCGCTTTGGCGCTCCTGAAAGTGGGGTCGACGGTGGGCCTGGGGGTGCTCTGGTTCGTGGTGATGCAGGGGCTCGCAGAGCTCTACACGGCAGAGAGAATCAAGACGAAGACTCCCACTCCTTCATCTTAGCGTCGAACTCCTTCCTGGTATACGCGACCCGGGCCGGGACTCCCATGACGACCTTTCCGGGGGGAACGTCCTTGGTCACCACCGATCCCATCGCCACCACGGCCCGCCTGCCCACCCTCACTCCGGCCTTGATGACCGCCCTCGCACCTATCACGGCGCCGTCCTCGATGACCACTCCGATCATCTTCTTGCTCGGGGGATACGGGTCGTTGGTCAGCACGGCCGCGGGGCCGATGAAGACCCCCTTACCGATTCTGGAGAGTGGCGGTATGTACGCGCACCCCTCGACCTTGGTCCCGCTCCCGATCCTGACACCGTAGTCGACGTGGGCGAGGGAGCCGATCTTGACGTCGTCCCCTATCACCGTCCCGGATCCCACGTACGCGAAATGCCAGATCCTGACGTTCTTCCCGAGCTTCGCGTCGGGGGCGACGAAGTTGACGGGTTTGCTAGTCAAGGTATATCGGGGTCCCTGACGCGCTCGATGCGAGCACCGCCTCCGCTATCCTGGTGGTCTTCATCCCGTCCTCCCCTGTGACCAGCGGCCTGCGCTTCTCCGACACGGCCGCCAAGAACTCCTTGAGCTCGAGCGTCAAAGGCTCCTGGAACGGCCTGGAAGGAATCGTCGTCAGATCCTTCTCGTGGACGCTGACCACCTGCGTGACGAAGTCGACGTCGACCACCCCGCCCGTGAAGACGGCGGTGAGGGTCCTCACCCTGTTCGGGGTGACCCAGTTGGTCGCAAGGAACGCGGTCTTCCTCTCGGAGAACCCCATCACGATCGCCGCGAAGTCCTCCTGCTTGGACTCGACCGCCCCGACCCTCGCGAAGACCACCTTCGGCTCCTCGCTGAACAGCCATCGAGCCGTGTCGATGTCGTGGACGGAGGCGTCTTTCACTATTCCGACATCCCCTATACCCTGACCACGTCTGTTCTCCCGGTGGCACTCAAGAAGCATCAGCTCGCCTAGCTTCCCGTCCTCCTTCAGCTTCTTCAGCGAGGAGATCGCGGGGTTGAACCTCTCGATGAAGCCGACGGTGAGTGTCCTGTTGGCCGACTTCGCGGCATCGACCAGCGCCTCCCCGTCCCCGTAGGTCGTCGTCATCGGCTTCTCCACGAAGGCGTGCAGCCCCAGCTGGAGGGCCTTCGTTGCGATCGCGAAGTGCGTGGACGCTGGGGTGCATATGGTCACCGCGTCGAGGCCCTCGGCCTTCGCCATCTCGTCCAGCGACGCGTACCCTGGAACGTGATAGCTGGCCGAGTAGAGGCTCCTCCGGTCCGCGTCGAGGTCGCAGATGGCGGCCAGGCAGCCCAGTTCGTCCAGCACGCGGACGTGGTTCTTTCCCCATCCTCCTGTTCCCACCACGCCGACCTTTGGCAACGCCTTACCCCCTCCACCCTGTGAAGTCATAAACTGATATGCTGTCAGTCTCTCCTAAGGCCTGCGGTCGCCAGAAGCAGGGTCATGTCCATGCTCCGTCGCGCCTTCCTCGCCTGCCTGACCGACTCGCAGTCGTCCTTGGAGCAGGCTATCAGCAGGTTATGCTTGAGAGGGTCCAGCACGTCGGACCCGCCCCGGATCTTGGAACCTGGAATCAGTTCCACGTCGGTCACGTAGTCGCGGAGCCTCTGTTGCAGGCTTTCCGCCAGCTGAAGCCGCTCTCCCCTCATCTCGTACTGGTCAAGCGACCAGACCAGCCCTATCTTGGTCCTGCTGGCTTTCAATTCCTTCTCTTTGAGGACCTCGCGGGTCTCGTCGACCGCGTACCTGACGTAGTTCTCAAGGCTCTTCAGCGCCGCTCCGGCCAAGTACGAAATGGACTCCCCGGTCTCGTCGCTTCCCTGTATCGCCTTCAGCTCGTAGAGGTATTTCGCGAAGCTGTCGATGTAGGCCTCGGCCGGTTTCTGGAGCGACACTTTCGCCTCCCTGGCTCTCCGGGCCATCTCTATCTCCGTCACCGAACCCATGACCGACTCGAGGACAGAGGCGGCGTACTCGAGCTCTCCTGCGAAGACGTTCTGGGACGTCTCCGTGAAGCCAAGCCCCGAAAGGAGTTGCTTCCCTTCTCCCTTCCCGGCCACCGAGACGAGGGCGGGCTTCTGCTCCTGCGGCCTGAGCGGCAGATATGCGTAGGTCAGGGTGTCCCCCACCCGCAGGCCCGTCTGCTTCTCGACCAGCATGATGTTCTCGGAGTTGCCTCCGGGGCCGGTGGGGAGGGCGTTGACGAGTGCCGTCCCCTTCGAGAGGTAGCGAGACAGCTCTCTCAGCTTCGCCCCTGCCTCCATCAGGGTCTCGTCGGCCGGCCTTCGCAGCCGGGGGGTGAAGAAGACCACCTGAGCCTCGCCGAGCACCCTCTCGAGCGGCTTGAACCCGAGGAGCGGCTCCGCGCTCATGACGTCGGCGAGGTTCGGGTTCTTCCTCAGGAAGTGGGCGTCGAGCTCCGTCGCCATCTGGAGCGTCTCGTCCACGACAGTCACACGCGCCTTGTCGACGACGTCTGCCGCCAGCTTGTACGCCTCGCTCGTGAGTCCGTACATCACGACGCTGGGCTTCGGCAAGGTTCTTGCCGTCCTGCCACTTTGTAATTATACTTTGGCGGAGGTCCGCGGGCGGACGGCTCGTCCCACGCGCGTCCATCCGAACATCGTTTAATAATTCTCGACGGCGGTCCGGCTTCAGCCCTTGCCCTCAGGCAGAGTCTGGGTGGACGTCCTGACCCCGAAGCAGGTCCTGTTCTTCAATCCGCTCGTAGCCGAGCTGAGAGAGCGCGGCTGCGAGGTCCTGGTGACCTCTCGCGAATACCGGGAGGTCAGACCTATGGCGGAGATGGTCGGGCTTGAGATGCGGTATGTCGGAGAGAGGGGGGCACAGGGACGGCTCGAGCAGCTGACAGCGGCGACGCGCCGCCAGGAGGCAATCATTCCAATTGTCAGCGACTTCAGGCCCGGGGTCTCCGTCTCCGTGGCGTCCGGAGTATGCGCCCGTGTGTCGTACGGTCTGGGGCTCAAGCACGTCGCGGTGAACGACT
>JASHUK010000166.1 GCA_030040055.1 Nitrososphaerales archaeon
ACTGATGGCCGGGTCTTTCTCCATCTATGGCACGCTCCTGTACTTCCTCTTCTACCTGACCTTCTTCCTCGCTCCGAGCCTGTACAACACGCCTCTGCACACCGTACAGGACGGCCTTTACGTGATTCTCGCACCGCTCACCTTCGCCTGGGTGGACTCCAGCATAAGGGTCGGAAGGCGGTCCGACCCTCTCCTCCGCGACCCCCTCTCTTGGTCCAAGCTGAGGATGGTGCCCTGGCCGTTGTTGCTCCTCGGCCTCGTCGGCTACTTCATCCAGGGCGAGACCTCGGACATAGCCCTCCTCTCCTACGTCGTTGTGGGAGTCTCCATAATACCAATCCTGATGTCGGCAAAGAGGTCGGGAGATCCGCACTACCGAAGGAGCCTAGAGTGGTTCGGCCTCACCCTGGCCACGCTCGTCTTCCAGAACATAGGCTTCGACGTCCTCGTCCCCGGGCTAGGAACGGGGATACAATACTCGCCAGTCGGGCTTTTCTGGTCGGTCGTCGCCAACTTCGCGGTCGCGCCAATAATCTTCTACGCCATTTACATGTGCGCTAGGTCGCTTGTCCCTCTGAACCGTATTTCCGCGTGAAGCCCGGGCTCACGTGGCGAGGAAAGCGGCTTTTGGCGCTGGGCCTACCTCCGGGGTAAGTAGCCTATGTCGACCGGGTCTGCTTGTCCACTCCCCCTCGCCTACGGTCGAGGAGGTGATAGAAACGGACCTTCAGGAAGTCCTGAATCACGAACCAGACCAGTGCGTATCCCCAAACGAAGAGGGCAAGGTTCCAGCCTATCGCAGGGAGGAGCAGCCCGTAGACCGCTATCAGTGTGGCCACCACCTTTGTCGAAACAACAGCGAGAAACAGGGGCTTTCCCGGACGTATCGACCAGAAGGGCCCTTTCGTCCGTGCCACGAACAGGGTGAAGTGACCGGCCACCGCGAGCTTGAGGAAGATGAAGGCCTGTATTACGGGGGTGCTCAGGTGGAGGACGTCGAGCCCGATGTAGAGGAGCAGGAAGGATGACAGGACGCCGATGCCCCCCAGGAACGTCGAGACCTCAAGGAGGGTCCGCATGTCCCACTTCTCGGGGCTCGAAGAGTACTTCACGTTGTCGTAGGCGATCGTCATTATCGGTATGTCGTTGAGCAGGGCGAGGAGAACTATCATCAGAGCCGTGACCGGATAGAACTCGAACACGACGATGGAGAGCGTCACGAACGCGAGCACGCGCATCGTCTCGGCGATGCGGTACGTCGCATAGTTTGTCATGCGCTGGAATATCTTGCGGCTCTCCTTCACAGAGTCGATGATTACCGACAGGCCGGGCGCGGTCAGGACTACGTCGGCGGCCGACTTCGCGGCGTCAGTCGCGCCCGCGACGGCTATCCCCGCGTCCGCTTTCTTCAGCGCGGGGGCGTCGTTGACGCCGTCCCCAGTCATACAGACGATGTGGCCCTTGTTCTGGAGAAGCTCGACGATGCGGTACTTGTGCTCTGGGAAGACCTCGGCGAAGCCATCCGCCTCTTCGATGGCTGCGCTTGCTTCGTCGTCTGTCTTGTCGAGGAACGCCGAAGGCGTGACTACGTTCGCCCCCAAGCCCACGAGGCCCGACACCTCCTTGGCTATCGCCACGTGGTCGCCTGTGACCATCTTTACGTCGATCCCCATGGACTCGGCCGTCGCGATGGTCTGAGCGGAGTCCTCGCGGGGAGGGTCGTAGAGTGCGACCAGTCCGACGTAGCTCCAGGCGTTCGAACTGTCGGTCCTGGCCACGCCCAGCGCGCGGAACCCCTTTGTGGCGAATCCTTCGACCCAGTCATCCACCTCCTTCTGAACGTCTCCTCCGGCCCGGACCAGTTCTAGGACGGCTTGGGGGGCCCCCTTCGATATCTGGAACGCCTGACCTTGCTCTTCTTCAACGGTCACTTGGCTACGCTTCGAAATGGGGTCGAAGGGCTTGAAGTCGTCGACCCTGTGCCTTGCGACCCTGTCAAGGCATCCTTCCATGCCCTTGACCTTGGCGATGACGGCGTCGTCGATGGGGTCCTTGTCCTCCTCTCGCGACGCGAGTGCCGCGTAGGTGACGACATCGTCCTGCGTGTAGTTAGGAAGCGCCTTCACTTCGCCGACCGTAAGTTCGTTCTTCGTGATGGTCCCCGTCTTGTCGGAGCAGAGGATGTCGACGCCGGCCATCTCCTCGATGGCCACCAGCTTGCTGACGATTGCCTCCTTCTTGGCCAGCGCCTCGGCCCCGACGGCCATCGAGACCGACAAGACTGCAGGCATCGCGGCGGGTATCGCGGCGACTATCAGGACCAGGCCGAACTGAAGGAGCTCGAGGGCACTCTGCTGCCGGAACAGACCCACGGCGGCGGTGATGGCCACCAGCACAGCCGCGATGACGATCAGGTAGTCGCCGATTTTGACCATCGCCTTCTGGAAGTGGCTCCCGCTCTCGGCTTCTTCGACGAGCTTCGTCGTCTTGCCGAAGAAGGTACTCATCCCGGTCTGGGCGACGACGCCGTTCATCTCTCCCTGGCGGACAATCGAAGAAGCGTAAGCAAGATCAGCCTCATGCTTTTCGACCGGGAGCGACTCTCCCGTGAGGGCAGACTGGTCGATCAGCAGATATTCGCCTTTGATTAGCCTGGTGTCCGCCGGGACGACGTTCCCAAGACGGAGCCTGATTACGTCACCCGGGACGAGCTCGGTTGCGGGCAGGTCGAGCCACTTTCCGTCTCTGAGCACCGTGGCCTTCAGCGCGAGTCTCTTCTTCAGAAGCTCTATCGCGTTGCCTGCCTTGCTCTCTTGCCAGAAACCGACTATTGCGTTTGCGGCCAAGAGAACCACGATGATCCCAAAGTCGTCCCAGTGCTGGATGACGACCGAGACCGCTGCGGCCGCCTCGATCATCCACGGAATGGGGCCCCAGAAGTATCGGAGCAGAGCCAGAACTCGAGACCGCTTCTTCTCTGCGATCTCGTTGCGGCCATACTGGACCAGTCTTTTCGCGGCCGCCTCGGTCGACAACCCCTCCTCGGTGGTTGAGAGGCCGTCGAGCAACGCCTGCACGGAAGGGTCCTTCTTTTCCGGCGGGTTTGCGCCCAAGTCGCTAGGATGCCCCCGGGTTTTGGACCGCGCCGGGAGGCTTTAAGGGAGAGGAGCCCCGCCTTCGACTTGGCGGGGGCCATGAACGCCGGGATGCCGGCGGTCCTGACGGTCACCTCCGAGGCCGCGCTCCGCGCTGAAGTCGACCCAGGTCCCCAGCCCCCTCCTTCGCGCCTCCGTGTAGACGTGGTGGGCCGAGGCGACGTCCTCCGCAGCGACGCCCAGAGACTTGAAGACCGTTATCTCGCTCTCGCTCGTGCGCCCGAGAACTTCGCCTGCCAGCACTTCGCCCATCTCACCCTTCAGCCGACCTGAGTCAATCTTGCCTTCTCGAAGTGGCACGCGGAAGTCGTCAGCTTCGGCGTAAAGAGACTCGCGCCTGTCTGTGTACAGGCTGCACGCGGCCAACACTTCGGAATCGAGCTCACGAAACCCCGGTTGGGACGCCCCGACGGCGTTGACGTGCGTGCCGGGAGACAGCCACCTTCCCATCAGGACGGGTTCGGTGGATGCTGTGGTCGTGCAGATGACGTCCGCGTCGGCGACCGCCTCCTGGGCCGAGCCCATCGGGTCGACAGACACCCCTCCTGCCCCGGCCTTTTCCGCGAATCGGCGAGCATGTCCCGCGTTCCTGCTCCAAACGCGGACTCTCTCGACGTGCCTGACCTCGTGCATCGCCTGCAGGTGAGATGAGGCTTGCGTCCCCGAGCCGAGGATCGCCAGGTCGCGGGCATCCCGCCTGGCCAGGACCCTGGTCGCGGCCCCGCTCGCCGCTGCCGTCCTGACCCTCGTTATGGTGGCCGCATCGACGATGGCGAGGAGCTGCCCCTGCTCGCAGTCGAAGAGGAGCACGGCTCCCTGGTGAGACTCGAACCTGCTCCCCAGGTTGCCATTGAAGACCGTGATGAACTTCCCTCCTATCGCCCGGGGGCTCCCGAGGTACGCCGGCATGGTGACGAGCAGTCCCTTCCGGTCGGGCTGCCAGACGGCCTGCCGCAGAGGAAGTATCGCCTCCCCTGACGACATGGCCCGGAACACGCCGTCCATCACATCGATGCACTCTCCCATCGGGAGGAGTTCTTCCGTCTCGGCGTGGCCCAGTACGAGGACTTCCGTGCCGCTCGCCTATGCCGGGGTCTCCCCGTTCAGGATCGCGATCAGCTTCCCGGGGTCGATGTTGCCGCCCGACACCACGCACACAGTCTTCCCCTCCCCCGCCTTCCCTGTCAGGGCTGCCGCGAG
>JASHUK010000167.1 GCA_030040055.1 Nitrososphaerales archaeon
CGTAGTTATCCCTTCTGGAGGGGCATCGTCTTTGTCGCGTCGCGCTCCGGCGGCATCGCAGCTATCCTGACATAGAGGGGAGAGAGCGGGGGCGCGGGATGGACGGTCGCGCTGTGAGGGCGAAGCGAGGGGAGCCGTCGCCGTCCGTCGGTGGGGCGGAAGAGCTCTCAGGCATACAAAAGCAGGACAGGAAGGCCGTCAGCTGGCTGCTCGAGGCGAACCAACCTGCCGTCAGGTACTACGCCCTGCTTGGCCTGCTCGACCTTCGCGAGAGCGACCCAGAGGTACGCGAGTCCCGGTCTCGCATCGGCCGCTTCGGGTGGGCGGCAGACCAGCTGAGCCTCCAGAAGCCCGAAGGCTACTGGGAGCCACACGAGCCGAGGAGCGTCGCGGAGTGGTTCGGCTTCCTGTACTCCGGGCCATTTCTCTCCACGAACTGGAGGGCCCTCGTGCTGGCCGACCTCGGGCTCGACTCGGCCGACCCGCGCATCCGCAAGGTCGCGGACCTGATGTTCAGGTACAAGCTGGCTCTCAGCTCCCCCCTCAACCTGTTCAACGAGGAGGTGTGCAGGTCGGGGAACGCCGCGCGGATGATGACGCGCTTCGGCTACGGCGACGACCGAAGGGTGAGGAAGCTCTTCGACTGGCTCGTCGAGGACCAGCGGGAGGACGGCGGCTGGAACTGCTCCCAAGGCGCCCCCGGCACCCTGGACGCCTGGGAGGCATTGGCGGCCTTCGCCAGCGTCCCGAAGGCGAAGCGCTCGCGCGGGATGAACCGGGCCGTCGAGAGGGGGGCGGAGTTCTACCTGGAGCGGAAGCTGTTCGAGGAGGGGCCGAGGTACGAGCCGTGGTTCCGGTTCCACTACCCCAGCCACTACTTCTACGACGTCCTGGTCGGCCTCGACGTCATCACCCAGCTAGGGTTCGCTGGCGACCGCCGGCTGAAGCCCGCGCTCGACATCCTCCGAGAGAAGCGCCAGGCGGACGGGACCTGGCTGGCTGACGCCGACCATCCGGACATCGGGCCGGGGGTAGAGATACACCCAGACGTCGGAGAGATCAAGCCCCTGGTGATCGAGCCGGCCGGCAAGCCGAGCAAGTGGATCACCCTGAAGGCGCTAACCGTGCTGAAGAGGGTCGGCGAGGCGACGTAGCAATAGGTCCTCCACCCTGGTCTGACCTCTCGGGCTCGACCACAGTAAGAGTGCCTCTCAGGTTCCTCCGAACTCCCTGCCCAGAACAGAGGGTGCCTTCCTCTCGTTCTCGGCTGCTTTTGACCACGGTGAACGCCGTGACCGCCATCCGCCAACCAACTCATTCACGCGAGGCTCTGTCGAATCGACCTGATCCTGGTCACGCTGTCTCCGCGAGTTGTTCTTGGTGACTTCGCCAGCCCTAGAAGGCGGCCCACGACGTCCTTTTCTTTTTTCGGACTGAGCAAGATTCCGTCGTCTACCACCGTCGCTAGTATCTCCACCCCTTCTCTGATTCCGGCCTTCTCTCTGAGGGCCTTCGGGAGAATGACGACTCCTCTTTCTCCCACCTTCAGCCTCGCAGCCATGGAAAACCATGGCGATCAGCCTACTTAAGACCTGTTGAACTCGAGCGCGTGCGAAGTTCGTGCAGTCGAAGGAACTACTTAGCCAGAACGATGAACCGCGACCGGCTCCGCCTAGGTTACTGAGAAGGTCGTCGACCCGCTTCCAGCAGAGTATCCGGACGCAGTAGCAGATGCCGACACGCTGTACGTCCCGGCTACCGCCGAACGCGAGAGGCTGTACGTGAACGTCTCGGTGCCGCTCGACCCCGTGCGTCCGCTTCCGGTGGACGCCCTTCCGCTGGGAGGAGTGACCGTGATCGACACGGAAGCCCTGTTGACCGCGGAGCCGCCCGGAGACTTCACCGTCACGGTGATGGTCACCCTCGACCCCGGAGAATAGCTCCCCTCGTTGGTGGTCACCGTCACGACAAGCTGGGTGCCCGTCGCCGTCGTCACCGTGCTGGTGCTCGTGGTCGAGGTCGTGGATACCGTGGTGCTCGAGTGGGTCGTGCTGGTGCTGGTAGTCGAGGTGCTCGTGGTCGCCCCGACGAAGGCCACCGAGAAGCTCGTCCCGTCGGACGAAAGAGCGGAAGGCTGCGACTGCACCGAGCCCGACTTCGTCACCATGTTGATGTCCTCGACCGAAGAGCCGAACGAGGCTAAGGTCCCCGTCGTCCCCCCGATCGTCGCGTAGCACGTCGATGAGACGGAGGTCGTGTCCTGTCCGAAGTAAGCCGTACCGAAGTTAGCCAGAGGCAGGATCGAGTTGCCCGAAGAAGGCGCCTCTATGATCCACTCCGCCGAGCTCCTCTGGGCAGACGAGACCGTCGCCGAGGTGCTGTACGACTTGCCGCTGTTGACGTCGGTCAGCGTGACGGTGAAGGTGCTACCCGAATAGGTCACGGATGCAGATATGGTGTCTCCAGGCGAGACGGGCACCGCGGTTATCTCGTACATGGGGTTCGGATAGAACTCGTACCAAGCGTAATACTGCGCCACTCCCCCGTCGCACCACGAGAGCGTCCCCGTCTGCTCGACCGTGCTCGAGCTGTAACCGTCAATCCCCACCCACGCCGCGACGTACGTCGTCTGTGACGTGCAGGTCACCGCCGGAACGACCCACGAGCCTGCCGCGTAGGTCACCGAGTCGACCGACGCGGTGATAGCGTACCCGCTCCAGTTCGTGCTGCTGACCTGCGCCATCGGCGCCTCGTAGATCAGCGGATGTGAGCCTGTGATATTCTGGGCCGGCGCCGCGAACGGGACGAGGGCCGCCGCGAAGGACGCCGAAATCAGTAGCACTACTGCGACTGAGATTATGGCAGATGGCCGCATCACCGCGAGAAGACCGGCTATCAAATTTAAGGTTTATGATACTGGTCTCCTGTTTGTCACCGACGGCACGTGCGCGGAGAGCTCGATACGAGCCAACTTGCGCATAGGGTAACGAGGAGACCGAGTAGAAAGACATGACTGAGGGGGGAAAAGCCACAGACGAGGACGGCTCGCGGATATTCAGGAGCAACGGGATATCCTTCCTGAGCATACCCTCGGTGGACTACGCGAAGTCGGCGGAGTTCTACAGCGCCGTGTTCGGTTGGAAAGTGCAGGTCAAGCCCACCCACGCCAGCTTCGAAGACGGGACGGGACACGTCATCGGGCACTGGGAGCCGAAGTTCAGGTCCGTGGGTGAAGGCGGCATCGTCCCCTTCATCTACGTGGACGGACTACCCGCCGTGATCAGCAGAATACTGGCCCGTGGCGGGGAGATAGTCAGGCAGCCCTACCCCGAAGGGGACCTGACTGTGGCTCTCTTTCGAGACCCGCAAGGGAACGTCCTCGGGGTCTGGCAACGAGGACCGATGGTCTGACCCCGCGGCCGCTCGCACAACTAGAAATACCGGCTTGCCGTCGTCCTCATCGTTCGCGACCACGTCCCCCGAGTTCGACAGGATAGCAGAGGTATACGACCAGACGCGCAGGGCCCTCGACGAGCGGACCTTGAGCGGCCTGGACGAAGTCCTCTCGAAGCACGGCTGCAGGACCATCCTCGAGATCGGGGTCGGGACCGGCAGGATATCGGCGCCCCTGGCCGCGAAGGGCTACAGCATGACGGGCGTCGACATATCTCCGAAGATGATGGAGAGAGCGAGGGCCAAGGGGCTGAACAACCTGCTTCTCGCCAGCGGGACCGAAACCCCCTTCCTGGGAGACTCGTTCGACGCCACCGTGATGGCTCACGTATTCCACCTGCTCGACGACCCGCTCGCCGCGGTGAAGGAGGGAGCTAGGGTCAGCAGGGTCGGGGTGTTCGCCTTGGTCAGGAAGCGTGGGACGGGGAG
>JASHUK010000168.1 GCA_030040055.1 Nitrososphaerales archaeon
CGGGGGTGATCGTCGGGGGGTGCCTCACGTCCGAAAGGAGGCGGAAGGGGGTGAGGGTAGGGTTCGGGCTGCGTGACCTCACGAACGGGACCGAGGGGGAGCTCGCGTCCGTCGACGCCGCGCTCGGGCCGTGGGTCGGGAGGTACAGGGTCAACCTGAGGGACCTGGGGTCGATCGGGGGGAAGGCCCTGGTCGACGCGGCCGCCTCTTCTGAGGCCATCGTCATCGACGAGGTGGGGCCGATGGAGCTGGTGAGCCCGGAGTTCAGGCGGGGGGTGAGGGCCTGCCTGGACAGCGGCAAGCCGCTCCTGGCGGTGGTCCACGAGAGGATGGAGGACGACCTGATAGTCGAGCTCAAGCGCGCCGCAGGGGGCGCGGCGGAGGTCACCGCGGAGAACAGGGACGACCTCGCGGAGAAGATAGCCGACTCGCTGGTAAGGGCTGCGAGGTCCCGCCACGAGGGGGGAGGGCGGGGCTGACCCTCCTGGTCGGAGGGGTCGACGAGGCCGGGCGCGGCTGCGTGGTCGGCCCGCTCGTGGTCGCGGGGGTGAGCGCGGGCCCCGGGGTGATAGAGCTGCTCAGGGAGATGGGGGTCAGGGACTCGAAGCGGCTCTCCCGGAAGAGGAGGGAGTCTCTCTACGGAGAGATCCTCAAGGTCTCGGACAGGGTCTGCTCGGCCGCCATCACCCCCGCCGAGATCGACGCGGTGGTGTGGCGGGGGGCGAAGTACCGCAGGCTCAACTACCTCGAGGCGCTCTACTTCGCGAAGGTGATAGACGGGCTGGGGGCCGGGGAGGTCACGGTCGACGCCTCGGACTCCGTCCCCGACAGGTTCGGGGGGAACATAAGGGACAACATGAAGGCGGGGTGCGAAGTGAGGGCGTTCCACAAGGCAGACCGGGACTACCCTGTGGTGTCAGCCGCGTCGATAGTCGCCAAGGTCGAGAGGGACAGGGCGGTCGAGGAGCTGAGGGCGGCCCACGGCGACTTCGGCTCGGGCTACCCGTCCGACCCCAAGACCAAGGTCTACTTCAGGGCCTGGCTCGAAGGGGGGAGGCCCCCTCCGGAGTGGACCAGGAAGAGCTGGAGGTCGTGGGAGAGCTTCCGCGGGAGCCCTGGCCCCCGCCGCTGACCGGCCCGCGACCCGGGCTCCTCCCCCAGATCAGGGCGTGCCCCTTGTCGAAGGGGGTGAGGTCGACCACGGCCCTTATCTCGAAGCCGGCCCGCTCGAGCTTCCGCCTCTCTTCCTCGAAGACCTTCTCCGGCTCCTTCAGGACGTCTATGCTCCTGGCCTTCACGACCAGCAGCAGGTCCCCCCCTGGGCGCAGCATCGCCCGGCAGTTCTCGAGGGCGAGCTCGGTCTGGTCCGGCTGCGCCACGTCGCAGTACACGACGTCGACCTCCGACACCCTGTACTTCGACGGGTCCCTGGCGTCCACGACGTAGGGTATGACGTTCGCCCTCTGCCTGGCCACGTTCTCCACGAACTCCCGCGCCACACGGGGCGAGAGCTCGACCCCTATCACCAGGCCACGCCCCCCCACGATGTCGGAGACGTGGGAGGCCGTCGTCCCCGTCGATGCGCCGAGGTAAAGGACCCTTGCCCCTTCGCCGACCACGTCGTCAGGGAGCCCCTTGAGGATGGCCGCGGCCAGCTTGCTCCTGAAGGGGTCCCACGTCCTGTACTCGGTCCCGTCCCTGAGGACCAGCTCCTCGTTGTAGACCCTCCGCCCGGCCGCGAAGTTGGGCGTGAGAAGGACCGTCCTCCCGCCCCTGTCCTCGCGCCTTACCCGGCTCATCTTCTCTGGCGCTTGTCGCGCTTTCGACCGTCGAACCGGGGCCGCCTGTCCCTCCTGTCCGGGGCGCGAGGGGGCGGCGGCGCGCTGTACTTCTGCTTGATGCTCTCTATCCTCCTGTCCAGGCCGGCCTTGATGGAACCCTCCTCGGACCCCCGGTAGTAGTCGACGCGGGCCGCGATGGCGACCTTGTTCGCTATCGTCCTGGCTATCTTCCCCCTCTGCCACTTCGGGGCGTTGTGCACCTGGTCGTGCTGGAACAGTATCCCGTGCTTCGGGGGCCTGGCCCCGGTCCTGAGCGCCCTGAACAGGGCCTTCTCCGCCCCCAGTATCTGTATCGTGCTCGCCGGCAGGACGGCCAGCCTGTCGAGCCCTCCCGCCTTGGCCATGAGCCTCGCCCCGATCGTCGCGCCCGCGAGCTCGGCCACGTTGGGCGCGACCCTCTTCATGTAGCTGTCCACGTATTCGTTGAGCTTCTCGCGCTGCGAGTTCAGGGCGACCGCCAGGGTCGCCAGCGCCTGCACCCTCCCGAGGTCTCCTTCGGATATCTCGCCCCCCTTCGACCTGTCCCTCGCGATCAGGATAGCCTCGACCTTCCGCTCGCTCAGCCCCCTCCCCTTCAGCCGCTCGGCGTCGACGTTCTCGCGTCTCCCCAGCTCGGAGATGAGCCTGCACATCGCCGTGTTGTCCTGGACGATGGGCGAGAGCTCCGGGAAGTGGAGCCCGTACCACTCGATCGCCCTGGTGGCGGTGATGTTGAGGAACTTGTCGGCGTCGTCCAGGGCCTGGATCGCCTGGACAAGGTGCAGGTCCGGGCGCGAGCTCGACCTGCGGATGACCTCCTCGGCTTCGGCGATCGACCTCTGTCGCAGGGCCTCGATCGAGGGCCTCTCGTCGGACGCCACGCCTTCTGCCAACTGAGTCGGGCTCCTCCCGCCCGGCTTCGGTTAAAGTGTTGTGGAGGGACTCGCCGCCCGCGCCTCCAAAGATTAATCTACCGTGGCGGCGAGCCGACTGAAAGGAGGATTGGAACTGAAACATGCCGACCCACGGGAGTCAGCAGCCTAGCGAAACGCTAGCTGCCTCCAGTCACGAAGGCCGGTAAGGTACGAGGCCAGACCCCGAAGCTGGAAGGGAAGCCCAAGAAGGGCGCAATCCCGAA
>JASHUK010000169.1 GCA_030040055.1 Nitrososphaerales archaeon
ACACCGTCCATCTCAACATGAGCGGAACGGTCCTCGCAGAGATCTACAACGGCACGATAACCATGTGGAACGATTCCAGGATCGCCTCGTTGCAATCGCCCAGCGTCGCTTCGAAGCTGCCCGGTGACACGATAATCCCGGTGCGCAGGGGCGACAGCAGCGGAGACACCTTCCTCTTCACGTCCTTCCTGTCGGACACCAACGCCTGGTGGAACAAGACCGTCGGCTACGCCACCTCCGTGCAGTGGCCAGCCGTCCCCGGAGAACTCTCTCCCAGCCTCAACAGCGGGATGCTCGACGCCTTGCAGACTCCGTACACGATAGCGTACGTCGGCATCAGCTACCTGAACAGCGCCAACCAGCTCGGCTACGGGAACGTCTACTTGCAGAACAAGGCAGGGAACTTCGTCGGGATTACGTCGACCAACATCGAGTCGGCGGTAAGCGCCTTGGCGCCTTCGACTCCGGCCAACGAGATCATCTCGCTGATCAACGCCCCAGGGGCCGACTCGTATCCGATCGTCAACTACGAGTATGCCATAGTGAACATGCATCAGTCGTCCGCTGCGACTGCCCAGAACATACAAGCCTTCCTCACTTGGATCGTGACCTACGGGAACGCGCCCTACTTCCTGCTACAGGTGCACTTTGAGCCGCTCCCCGCTTCGGTGCAGCAGCTCAGCCTGACGCAAATAGACTCCATAACTTCGCCTTAGGACGGACCCTGTCTTGCGAAAGAGGGAGAGTCCCCGAGACAGGGCATACGGGCTAGCCGTGGCCATAGTTGCGGCTAGCATCCCCGTTTTTGTTTTCGGAATCCTGCTGTTCCTGATCGAGTACTCGCTTCCGGCAATCAAGTTCAACGGCCTGGGATTCTTTACAGGGACGAGTTGGAACCTGGGCGACTTCAACGCCGTCAAGTTCATCACGAAGAACGGCGTCGAAGGGCTGCCGGGAGCGAGCTTCGGCATCCTGATCTTCCTGGCAGGGACACTCGCCTCCTCGACCATAGCCTTGCTGATAGCGATACCGACGAGCATAGCGGTGGCCCTGTTCACGGTGGAGGACGCACCCAGGAGGGTACGCGAACCGCTGATTGCCCTGGTTGACCTCCTGGCAGGGGTCCCGAGCGTCGTCTACGGGCTCTGGGGACTCGTCGTCCTGGTCCCGCTGATGGAAAGGACCGTGGCACCTGACCTTGCCTCCACGCTCGGCTTCATCCCCTTCTTCGGGGGGGCGACCGGCGCAGGATACGGACTCCTCACATCGGGGCTGGTCCTCGCTCTCATGGTGACGCCGATAGTCTCGTCCACGGTCAGGGAGTCCTTCGCGAAGACCCCGCCCGACGTCAAGGAGGCAGCCCTCGCCCTGGGGTGCACGAAGTGGGAGATGGAGCGGAAGGTCGTGCTACCTTACTCGAAGACAACCATAGCGGGAGCCTCCCTCCTGGGGCTGGGGAGGGCGTTCGGGGAGACGATGGCCGTCCTTATGGTGGGAGGAGGGGCGGGTGCCGTGGCCTACCTCCCTTCCAACGTGTACAGCCCGATCAGCACCATGGCGACGGTGATCGTGTCGCTCCTGGACAGCGCGGTCACGGACCCGACGAAGCTGGCGCTATACTCGCTGGCCGAGGTCGCACTCGTGCTGTTCCTCATCACACTGTCTGCCAACATGCTGGCCCGCCTGTTCGTCCACGGAGGGATAGCCAAGGCGCTAGTCTCGGGAGGGAGAGAGAATTGAACTCTGAGAAGGGGCTTGGGGCGCGGAAGGCGAAGGACTGGACGATGAGAGGCGTCGCTCTCGCCCTTACGCTGGTGATCCTCATTCCGTTGTTCGACATCATCTACGTGGTCGCGGTTAACTCGGCCCCAGCCTTGTCCTTGACGATCCTGACGAAGACCACTGCGGACGGCGGTCTGATTAACGCGATAGCCGGCTCGGTCTTCCTAGTCTGTTTCTCCTCGCTCCTCGCCATACTTCTGGGGGTCTTCAGTGGCGTCTATCTTGCCGAGTTCGGGGGGAGATTCGCGAGCGTCGTGCGGCTCCTCGCAGACGTGCTGACCGGGGTCCCTTCGATAGTCGTCGGGTACTTCGGTTTCATAGTGTTCGTGCTGGACTTCGGCTGGGGCTTCTCGGCCCTCGCGGCCGCTCTCGCGCTCACCATCATAATGCTCCCGTACGTGACCAGGACGACGGAGTTCGCGCTCAGGAAGGTCCCCAGCGACATGAAAGAGGGCTCGTTCGCGCTCGGCGCGACCCGCTCCACCACCGTGAACAGGATAAGCCTCAGGTACGCGGCCCCTGGGATACTCACGGGGGTGCTGATAGCCGTCAGCATCAGCCTGGGGGAGACCGCCCCCCTGATCTACACCGCCGACTTCTCGAACTACCTCCCCTCGGGGGCGCTCACGCACTCCCCGGTAGGCTATCTGACTTACGTGACGTGGGCGTACATCTCAGAGCCGTTCGCGTCGGCGCACCAGCAGGCGTTCGTCGCGTCTCTCATCCTGATGCTCCTCGTGCTTAGCATCGGGCTCTGTGCCAGGTTCATGGTGGCTAGATGGTGGAAGTCTTAACAACGAGGACGGAGTCGGCGCAGAAGGCCGTGATGCACCTCCAGGCGGACTCACAGGCAGAGAGCAAGGTCGCGCTGAAGGGGCTCTCCGTCTGGTACGGCATGAGCAAGGTGGTCGACGACGTCAGCATCGACTTCAGGCGGAACAGGGTTACTGCCGTGATGGGCCCAAGCGGATGCGGCAAGACGACGCTCCTGAAGACCCTGAACCGGATGATCGACCTCGTCCCCGACGCCAGGGTGGAAGGGGAGGCGTACATGGACGGCCAGAACATCCTGGACCCCCAGTTCGACGTCACGATACTCAGGCGGCACGTCGGGATGGTCTTCCAAAAGCCCAACCCGTTCCCGATGTCGATATACGACAACGTGGCCTTTGGGCCGCGGATACATGGCATGAAGAAGAAAGGGGAGCTCGACAGGGTCGTGGAGGAGAGCTTGGTCGGGGCCGGGCTCTACGGCGAGGTCAAGGACAAGCTCGGCAAGCCCGCCTCGAGCCTCTCAGGGGGACAGCAGCAGAGGATGTGCATAGCCAGGGCGATTGCGATCAAGCCGGAGGTGCTGCTCTTGGACGAGCCGACGAGCGCGCTCGACCCGTCAGGCTCCCTCAAGGTGGAGCAGCTCATCACGACGCTCAAGGAGAACTACACGCTGGTGCTCGTCACCCACAACATGCAGCAGGCGGCGAGGATATCGGACAACACCGCGTTTCTCTATGAGGGCCGGTTGGTGGAGTACGGGGAGACGGGGCAGATGTTCGAGAACCCGAAGGAGGAGCTGACGGAGAAATACATCACGGGGAAGTTCGGGTGATGCGCCACGCCTAGACTCATGGACATGGGGCTGGAGAGGCTCAACGGCCTGCTCCTCGAGATGGCCGTCCTCTCGGAGAAGGCGGTCTCAGTGTCAATCGAGGCCTACAGCAAGGGAGGGAAGGGGGCGGAGGTCCGCGACATGGGCGAGAGGCTCCAGGCCCTCCACAGGCACGTCAGCGACCTCTGCATGGAGATCCTGGCGCGGTACCAGCCGGTCGCGTCCGACCTGCGCTACATCAAGGCGTGCTTCGAGATCTCATACGGCTTCTTCAGGTACGGGAGGTACGCGGTGGACATCGTCGAGGTGCTAGACATGTTCGGGGACCTGAGCAGGTGCGACAGGTCGGCCGTGGTCGAGGCGGCCCGCAAGACGCAGGAGATGATTAGGATGAGCGTCGACGCGTTCGCCAGGAGGGACGTTACCACCGCCAGGCAGATCCCCAGAATGGACGACATCGTCGACGAGAGCTACCGGAGGAACCTCAAGAAGGTCCTCGAGGGGAAGGGGAACCTGAAGTGCTCGCTCTCCGCCACTCTCGTAATGCGGTACCTCGAGCGGATAGCCGACCACGCGACGTACATCGGGGAGTCGGTGGACTACATCGTCACCGGCGTCGAGCCGCCGGGCTAGAGTCAGGGTTCAAAGCTCCACCAGGCGCGTGCTGTTCTTCCCGGCCTTCACCGATATCCTGTCCTTCGTGTTCACCTTGACCCCCTTCCTGCCCGTCCCCGACCCGTAGACCCGCGCGTCCGCGGGCCGCGTGATCCAGAGCTCAACGGTGCTCCCCCACGGCAGGGTGTACCTGAGAGGGAAGACGTCGGAGCCGGCCCTTTCCCCATACGTCGGGATTATGTGGCAGACCCCTACCTCGCCGTCGAGTATCCTGCTTGACGCGCCGGGGACGACCGTGTCCCCTCTGATCCTGTCAGGGTAAGAGTAGTAGCCTGTCGAGCCCGCGGCAGTGGTCACTATGACCCCGTCGCCGATTGCCGACTCCTCTATCACCCCGGCCGGGGTCGTCGCCCTTACCCT
>JASHUK010000016.1 GCA_030040055.1 Nitrososphaerales archaeon
AAGTCGAGCAACTGGCAGACCCAGATGGCGGTGATCAACCTGCTCAACCTCCCCCTGATGTTCGCGAGCAACTCCATCCTCCCGGTCAGCATCATGCCGGACTGGCTGCAGGTCGTGGTGAAGTTCAACCCGATAAGCTACGCCAACGACGCGACCCGGCAGCTGCTCCTCGGCTCCCCCGGCCTCAACTCGCTCGCCTTCGACTTCGGGGTTCTCGGGGTGTTCGCCGCGGTCCTCGCCGGGGTAGGCATCGTGATGTCGTGGCGCCTGCTGTCGGAGTAGGCCCGGCTAGGCTCCGAATATCGCGGCGCGCAGCTTCGCCGCCATGCCCTGAGGGTCCTGGTTCTGCCACACGTTCCTCCCCACGGCCACGCCGGCCCCTCCGGCCCGCATGACCCCCTGCACCTGCTCGAGGAACGCTTCGTCGGTGGGCGCCTTCGGCCCGCCGGACATGAAGACCTTGACCCCCGCGGCCGCCTTCACCGCCCAGGAGAAGCTCTCGCTGTCCCCCGTGTACTTCACCTTCACCGCGTCCGCCCCGAGCTCGAGCCCTGCCCTGGCCGCGTACGACACGATCTCCTTCGAGACGTCGTTCTGCACGGCCGCCCCCCTGGGGTAGACCCACGCTATCGCCGCCAGCCCCCGCTCGTGCGCCGCCTCCTGGACCCTCCCGAACTCGCTGAGCATCTCGGCCTCCAGCCCGCTCCCCAGGTATATCGTGTACCCGACCCCCTTGGCCCCCATCGAGACGGCGTGCTCCACCGAGCAGACCTGCCTCGACACCGGCTCCCCCTTCGGCAGGCTGGTCTTGCCGTTCACCTTGACTATCAGGGGGACCTTGCCGCTGTAGAACCTCTCGGCGACCCCCTTCTGGAAGACCACCCCGGTGAACCCGCCCTTCGCCGCGACGTCCATCACGAACGACGGGTCGATGTTCCTGTCGTCGAAGTCCGTGGATGGGCCGTGCTCAAGGCCCTGGTCGTAGGCGAGGAGCATCCCCTTCCCCCCTTTCAGGAAGGGCTCCATCCGCTCCCGTCTCATGTCCCGAACGCCCTCGGACTCTATTTAACGATATGGAGGCAAAACCACGCCAACGCTAATAGCCCGACTCCCCCGCGCGTCTGGCGTTGAAGCTCGACGAGTTCCTAAGGCTGAACGTCCGCGACGACCTGGCCAGGCTGACGACCGCAATCTCCCAGGCGGGGCTGACCGTGTGGGAGAACATCCCGCTCCAGTCGGGGGTGCTGACAGCCGTGAACCCTTCGGGGGAGACCCAGAAGGCCATCGACGTGTACTCCAACGACGAGTTCACCGAGGCGATCCTAGCCACCGGGACAGTGGCCGAGGTCGCATCCGAGGAGACAGCCGAGCCGGCGACCGGCAAGGGGAGCCTCAGCGTGGGGATGGACCCGCTCGACGGGAGCTCGAACGTCGAGACCAACAACCCGCTCGGGAGCATATTCGGGGTCTACTCGAGGAAGCTGCCCTGCTCGGGGAGGAACCTGCTCGGCGCGCTGTACCTGACCTACGGGAGCATGGTCACGCTGACCTTGTCCTTCGGGAAGGGCGTCCACAGGTTCGTGGCTCTGAGGCAGGGGCCGGAGACATCCTTCGAGCTGATGGGGATAGACCTGAAGATCCCCGAGAGGCCCGAGGTCTACGGCGTAGGTGGGTCGAGGAAGGACTGGATCCCGCCGGTCAGGGGGTTCGTCGACTCGCTCGAGGAGAGGGGGCTGAGGACGCGGTACTGCGGGACGTTCGTCGGAGACTACAACCAGGTCCTGGCCCGCGGGGGGATGTTCGCCTACCCGCAGCTGACGTCGAAGCCGAGGGGGAAGCTGAGGGTGCTCTACGAGACCGCCCCGATGGCGTTCATCAACGAGCAGGCCGGGGGATACGCGTCCGACGGCAGGAGGAACATCCTCGACATCGAGCCGGACGCGCTGTCAGGGACTAGCCCGGCGTACATGGGGAGCGCCTCTCTAGTTCGAGAGCTCGAGGCCCTCGTGTCGAAAGCCGACTGAGCCGGCTACGGGAAGACGCCCAGAGTCCTGATTGCGTCCGCGACCCTTCCGACGCCGACCATCAGGGCCGCCGTCCTCATCGACGTCCCGTTCTTCTGAGAAGTGCTGTGGACGTCGCCGAAGGCCCCGGTGATCTTCTGCTCCAGCTTGGAGTTTACCTCCTCTTCCGTCCACCTCACCCTGTCCAGGTTCTGCACCCACTCGAGGTAGCTCACTATCACCCCTCCGGAGTTGGCGAGGACGTCGGGGATGAGGAAGATCCCGTTCCCGTCGATTATCTTGTCGGACTCGGGGGTGGTCGGCCCGTTGGCGCACTCGGTGATGATCTTCGCCCTGATCCCCTTCGCCACGTCTGGGGTTATGGTGTTCTCCAGGGCCGCCGGGCAGACGACGTCCGCCTCGACCTGCAGCACTTCCTTGTCGGTCGCAGGCTGGGACCCTGGGAAGCCCACTACTGACCCGGTCTTCTCCTTGTAGGCGATCAGCTTCGAGGCGTCCATCCCCTTCTTGTCGATCACCCCTCCCTTCGAGTCGCTGGCGCCGACGAGCGTGGCCCCGTTCGACTGCATTATCTCAGCATAGTTGGAGCCCGCGTTCCCGAACCCTTCGACCGCGAAGGTGGTCTTCTTCAGGTCCATGTTCTTCACCTTGGCCGCTTCGATGGTGCAGAAGACAGCGCCCCTCCCCGTCGCCTTGTCCCTTCCCAGCGACCCTCCCAGTGGGACAGGCTTCCCGGTCACGACCTCCGGGACCATGTAGCCCTTCAGCGCGCTGTAGGTGTCGACTATCCAGGCCATGACCTGGGCGTTGGTATACACATCGGGAGCTGGGACGTCCCTGTAGGGGCCTATGAAGTCGGCGATGGCGGCCGTGTACCGCCTTGTCATCCTCTCCTGCTCACCCATCGACATGTGCTTCGGGTCGCAGATGATCCCTCCCTTCGCCCCTCCGAAGGGGATGTCCGCTATGCTGCACTTCCACGTCATCCAGGCGGCCAGCGCCTTGACCTCGTCCAGGCTGACGTTCGGGTGGTACCTGATGCCTCCCTTGCACGGGCCTCTCGCGTCGCTGTACTGGACCCTGTACCCTGTGAAGACCCTGGTGTCCCCACCGTCCATCCTGACCGGCAGAGAGACGGTTATCTCCCGCTTCGGGTGCGCCAGCATCTGGTGGATCCCGTCTTCAAGCTTCAGGTACTCGGCGGCGATCCTCAGCTGCTCGAGCGCGTTGCTGAAAGCGTTCGGCTTATCGGAGTCCGACTGCATTGAACTCGTCCGGCTCATGAGTGCGCCAAATTTTTATGATATATACGCTTAGCGACTCCGTTCAGAGGGCCGAGGCCAGCTCGGCGACCTTCGACCTCCAGTCTCTGGCCGACACTACGCTGCTCGAGACGAGCACCCCGTCCATCCCGAGGCGCACCGCCAGCTTCACGTCCTCGGCGGATGTGATGCCGGCCCCGCAGAGCAGCTTCCCCCGATACCCCGCGCTACTGGCGGCGCTGACCGCCCTGGAGAGCAGTCCGGGGTTAGCCCTGGACACCGCCACCCCCGACGCAATCAGCGACGGAGGCTCAACGGCCAGGAGGTCGGGCTTCAGCCCCGAGAGCTTCGCCACCTCGGCCGCCGTCTCAGCGCAGAGGCAGACCTTCAGCCCCACTTTCCTCGCCCTGGGCACGACCGCCTTCAGGTCCGCAAGCGGGACCCTCGCTTCGCTGTGGTTGAGCAGGGTCCCCGCCGCCCCCGCCCCCTTGGCGGCCTCCGGGAGCACCGCCCCGGTCGTCCTGTCGCCTACTTCGGCGTCCACGGCCTGGCAGAAGACGGGTATCCTGACACGCGACGCCACCAAGGCCAGCATCGGCGTCGGCGGTGCGACTATCACGTCGACCCCCGTCTTCGACGAGACGCCCTCGGCTTCCGTCGCAAGCCTGACAGAGCCCTCGCCGAGGATCGAGGCGTAGTTCTTGAAATTAATCGCTAGAATTCCCACGAGTACCGTCGGTGGGGTCCGGTCGGGCGCCTAAAAGGATGGCCCGGTCACTGCGTGTAGACGCTGCAGCGCGCGGTCAGAAGCCGTCGTCGTCCGAGTCGTCGTCCCATCCTTCCTCGTCCGAATCCTCGTCCGAGTCCTCGTCGAGTTCTTGGTCCTCTTCTGACATCGGGCGGCCCGCGACTCGGTTTATCCTATTAAGTCTTGTTCGGATGGCGGTCGCCAATGGCGCGCGTCGTCCGTTTCTCCGAAGAGACTGCACGTGAAGCGGCCAAGGCGGTCAGGGAGGGCTCGCTGATTGTCTACCCGACCGACACGCTCTACGCGGTCGGGTGCGACCCTGCGAACGAAGGGGCGGTCGCAAACGTGTTCAGGGCGAAGGGGAGGGGGTCAAGTCCTCTGCCGGTCCTGTGTGACTCGACGGAGACGGCCGGCAGGCTGGTGGACCTGGGGGGCACCGCGGCCGACCTCGCGGCAAGGTTCTGGCCCGGGGCGCTGACCATCGTCCGCCCCCTGACCGCGAAGCTTCCGGAGGCGCTGCATCAGGGGACAGGTTGGCTCGGGGTGAGGGTCCCTGCTTCTAAGCGGTGCGTCGGGCTGGTCAGGGACTGCGGTGGCTCGCTCGTCGGGACTAGCGCCAACCTGTCGGGGGAGCCCACGGCGAGGACGGCGGCGGAGGCTGCGGCGATGCTGCCTGTTGGAGTGGAGCTGTACCTCGACGGCGGGACCCTGGAAGGGGCGCCTTCCACCGTCGTTAGGGTGGAGGAAGGGAGAATCACCGTTTTAAGGCAGGGGCGAGTCAGGGTCGGAGAGAACCCGTGAACCTCGTAGTCACCTCGGCCAAGGGGCTTGAGGCGAAGGCTTCGGCGGAGTTCAAGGAGATCGCACTCCTGTCAGGGAGCAGGAAGTTCTCGATCGAGAGGTCGGCCTACGACGGCATCCTCGAGGTGGAGGCGGAGGACCCGAAGGCGATCATGGCCTTCCTCGCCGACTACGTCAGGGCCGAGCCCTTCAAGGTCAGGTTCATCATGAGGGTGATCCCCGTTGACGGGGTGGTCGACACCAAGATCGACCTCATCTCGAAGGCCGTCAAGGAGCTTTCGGGCTCGATAAAGGCCGGGGAGAAGTTCAGGGTCACCATCGAGGCGAGGGACTCGCCGTACTCAGACAAGGAGCTGATAGACCTGGTCGCCGACGTCGTCGACAGGAAGGTCAGCCTGGACTCACCCGACAAGGTCATCCTGATACAGGTGTTCGGAGAGTACAC
>JASHUK010000170.1 GCA_030040055.1 Nitrososphaerales archaeon
AAGACCGAAATGAGGTTTAAGCGTCTCCATGTCCCGACAGTTAATGCCCTAATCCGTGTCCCGAAGAGTTAGGAGAACCCGGCGAGAGCCCCCTGGCCAGTTTATATCGGTCGAGTCTGCCTTGGTCGGTCGACTCGGTTGTCAGAGGGCTCACGCCGGCTAGCGGCCATCATGTTCACCGACATGGTGGGCTACACCGCGCTGACCCAGGCGAACGAGTCCTCCGCGCTGAGCCTGCTAAGGACGCAGGACGGGATCGTCCTCCCGCCGATCAGGGCGCACGGAGGGACCCCGGTGAAGACGATTGGGGACGCGCACCTGGCCGAGTTCGACAGCGCGCTCGAGGCTGTGACGTGTGCCGTCGAAATCCAGAGGAGGGTGAAGGAGCACCGTGCCAAGGCCCCCGGGGAGGGTTTCGAGCTGCGGATAGGAGTCCACATCGGGGACGTCGTCCACAGGGACAGCGACGTCTTCGGGGACGCGGTCAACATCGCCTCCAGGCTCGAGCCTTTAGCGGCTCCTGGAGGGGTGTGCATATCGCAGCAGGTCTACGACCAGATCCAGAACAAGGTGCCGTTCAAGCTGGAACGGCTCCCCTTTCATCAGCTTAAGAACGTCAGCAGCAGGATAGACGCCTACAGCGTGATAGACGTGGAACCAAGGCCCGTGTCGCCGGCCGAGATGCCGAAGGAGAGGGTCGCGGTGCTCCCGCTGTCGAACTTCAGCCCCAGCCCGCAGGACGAGTATCTCGCGGACGGCATGACCGAGGAGCTCATCACGGCCATCTCGAAGGTCCAGGGGCTCAGGGTCATCGCCAGGACGTCCGTGATGAAGTTCAAGAACAACGAGTCGGACATCGCCGAGATAGGCAGGACGCTGAACGCGGGCACCATCCTCGAAGGGAGCTTCAGGAAGATAGGGGAGAGGATCAGGGTGACAGTGCAGCTGATCGACGCAGGGACCGAGGAGCACCGGTGGGCGTCGAACTACGACGGGGACATGAGCGACATCTTCTCGATACAGTCCGACATCGCTGGGAAGGTCGCCCAGGCGCTCCAGGCGAACCTCGTGAGCCAGCCCGCCGCCAGGAGGCCGGTCAACCTCGAAGCGTACGAGCTGTACCTGAAGGGAAGGCACCACTGGAACCAGCGGAGCAGGGAAGGGGTCGAGAGGGCGCTGGAGCTCTTCAAGGCCGCCACCGAGAAGGACCCGACCTTCGCGAAAGCGTACGCGGGCATCGCGGACTGCTACTCCATCGGCAAGTCGATGGAGGCTTTCGACGGAGAGGAAGCGGACCGCCAGGCGGAGGCAGCTGCGCGGAAGGCGCTCGAGCTGGACGACACAAGCGCCGAGGCGCACGCCTCGATGGGGCTGCTGCTGGACGACCAGTTCAGGTTTGCCGAGGCCGCCCTGTCGTTCAAGAGGGCCATAGCGGCGAACCCGAGCTACGCCCCGGCGCACCACTGGTACGCGATATGCCTCGAGGACATGGGCAGGTTGGACGAAGCCCTGGCGGAGGCGAAACTCGCCGCCCAGTCCGACCCGCTCTCGGCCCCCGCGAGGAACATGGTGGGTGTCGTCTACCTCTACCGGAGGGAGTACGACAGGGCAATCGAAGAGTTCAGCCAGGCCGTGAGGCTCGAGCCCGGTTTCCTGAACGGCTACAACTGGAGGTCGGGCGCCTACGCCTACAAGGGGATGGAGGCGGAGGCGTTGGCGGACCTGGAGCGCAGCCTAGAGTCGAGGCCCCCGCACGACAGGAGCGTGTCGTATGCCGACAACTACGCCTGGTTCGGCCACAGGGAAGAGGCGCTGAGATTTTTCGAGGAGATGAAGCAGAACAGGACGTCGCAGGAGCGCACGGCCGTCGAGGAGGCGCTGTTCTACGCGTGCATGGGCGACGCGGACGGCTTCTTCGGGCGCATCCAAGAGGCGATCGACCGCAAGGACATCCAACCGGGCGCGCTGCGCTACGCCCCCTACTTCGACAAGGTCAGGGGCGACCCACGGTTTGCAGACACCCTGAAGGCCTTTCCTGCGTAGCTCTTCGTTCGCCTCGGGCACACAGCTCGCGAGCGCAATCCTTAATAGAGTATCGTGTACCCGATATCGACTATGCGATACGGGTGGGGCGAAGAGTGAAGCCCGGCGACGAGAAGGAGAACAAGAAGAACTGGGAAAGACACGAGCGGCTGCGCTCGAAGCTAGAGAGGCTCCACCGGGTCCAGTTCGGGCAGCGGGGCTTCCTGAGGCCGCAGATGATCCAACTCTTCGAGCAGGGGCCGATGAACGGCGTTGACATCATGAACAGGCTGCAGGAGATGAGCCACGGATGGTACAGGCCGAGTCCGGGCTCCATCTACCCGCTCCTTGAAGAGCTAGAGAAGGAGGGCCTGATCGCCAAGAACGGAGACGGCAAATTCGAGCTGACATCGGCATACGGGGAGCAGGCAGGCGTCGCCGGGGACGTGGCCAGCGCCATATCCGCGATGGAGAGCAACGCGTCGTACCTCGAAGACCTTCTGAGGTCGGATGGGGCGCGGCTGTCGAAGTCCAAGCAGAGGATCGAAAGGCTGGCCAAGAGGCTCGGGGACCTGGGCGGCTCCCTCCAGGAGGGGAAGCCGCAGTGACGATGCAGCTCGCGCAGCCAACGGGTGCAGGCCAGCAGGCGCTTGCCGTGGACGCCCGAGGGCTCGTGAAGGTCTTCGGGGACAACCGGGCCGTCGACGGAGTGGACCTCAAGATACCGGAGGGCTGCATATACGCCCTCCTGGGGCCGAACGGCGCCGGCAAGACCACGATCATCAACATGCTGACGACCCTGCTGAAGCCCGACGGAGGGGAGGCCAGGGTCTTCGGCCACGACGTCGCCCGCGAGACCCAGGTGGTGCGCCAGCTCATCAGCGTGACGGGCCAGAGCGCGGCAGTGGACGAGCGGCTCTCCGCCACCGAGAACCTCGTCATCTTCGGGCTGCTCCTTGGGCTGAGCAGATCTGACGCCAGCAAGAGGGCGGCCGACCTCCTTCGGGACTTCGGGCTGGAGGACGCCTCCAAGAGGACGCTGGACAAGTTCTCCGGCGGGATGCGCCGCCGGCTGGACCTCGCCGCTAGCCTCATAGTGCAGGCGCCGCTGATCTTCCTCGACGAGCCGACCACCGGGCTCGACCCCCGGACGAGGGTCCAGATGTGGGAGTCGATCAGGCGGCTCGTAGCCTCCGGCTCCACCATCCTCCTCACGACGCAGTACCTCGACGAGGCAGACCAGCTCGCGGACAGGGTG
Organism: Nitrososphaerales archaeon; assembly: GCA_030040055.1. GTDB lineage: Archaea > Thermoproteota > Nitrososphaeria > Nitrososphaerales > Gagatemarchaeaceae > UBA183. Next base: position 3,281 of record JASHUK010000170.1, read on the forward strand.
GCGGTGATAGACCACGGGCGGGTCGTGGCCGAAGGGCCGCCCCGAGAGTTGAAGGCGGCTATTGGAAAGGCCACGCTCAACCTCAGGCTGGCGGACGGGAAGGACACGGCGGAGGCCCTGACCGTCGCCCAGAGGGTCCTCAACGTGAAGGCCTCCTCGCCTGAGGCTACGCTGGTCACGGCGCCGATGGCCGACCCGGACCGGGTGACGGACCTCCTGGTGGCCCTTCGCGGCGCGAAGATACGCCTGGCCGGTGTGAGCGTGCAGGACCCGACGCTTGACGAGGTATTCATGGCGCTGACCGGAGACAGCGGCAAGGAGGGCGGCACGCAGTGAGCGGGCAGATAGTCCCCGGCGAGGAGCGGAAGCTCAAGAACCGCGTCCCCCCTCAGGAAGTGGTCCGCAACACCCTGACGATGGCCTATCGCACGCTCCTCCTGATACGCCGGACCCCCCAGCAGCTCTTCGACGTAACCATACAGCCGATCCTGTTCACGCTGATGTTCACTTTCCTGTTCGGCGGCGCGATCTCGGGGAGCGTCTCCGG